>NZ_JAUBRP010000046.1:0-49752 GCF_036701935.1 Microcoleus sp. M2_D5
ATGTGTCCTATTTTACAACACTTTGTGTATCCTGCTTACTTTTTTTTCTCTGCTACCCCTACTTATTGAGCCGATACGACCGAAGATCGTATTAGTTAATAACTAATGACTAATCACTAATCACTAATCACTAATCACTAATCACTACTTATTCCTTTGAATAAAAGTTTGCACGACTGTATTAATTTCCGGGGAAATTTCTGTTACTAGCCGCACCGGGATTGCCGGTGTTGAAGCAAATTGCGCGTATTCTGGTGTTAGAAAAACTGCATATTTGTCAGCTTCGGCAGTTAGTTGAGCGGCGGTAGCCAAACTTACAGCTTTAATATAATTGCGTATGCTAGCAGCTTGGTCGCCGACAACTTCATCGCCGGTAATTACTGTGCTAGGTCTCCGAACTTGGTGTAAAGTTGTACTGGGATCTTTGACGCTTAAGTGGGTTCCTCCTACAAAACCAACTAGCCATTTGGGAGATGGAATTTTTGGAAAGCCGGCAATTTGTTCGGCTAAGGCGGGAGTTGTTTTGTCTGCAGAAGATGCTACTATTAAGGTGGGAATCTTGATTTTACTTAAACCAGTTTCTCCAAATAGTAATGATGCGATCGGATTCATGGCGATCGCCCTTTTAATTCTCCCATCCCGCAATTGATACCGTTCTTCCGGCAATCCGGCCGCCGCGCACTGAATGCCTTCGCCCAAGCTGAACCCAATCAAATCCCCCTGACACCTTTGTTTGAGTCCGCTCAATTGCAGTTCGGCGCCGGCCACGGACAAGGCTGTGGCGCCGCCGAAAGAATAGCCAATTATTACCGATCGGTCGATCGCAATTTTCCCCTGGAAGTTATCATCAGTTTGGTTCAATTTTGTCAGTTCGTCGAGTACAAAACTGATGTCTTTGGGACGGTCTAAAAACTCTTGAGGAGCTAGCAACGGACACTCCCCCGCCATCGCAGCATTGGTATTAGTCTCGTTGCTGCCGGGATGTTCTAAAGCTGCTACCACATAGCCGTGAGACGCCAAATGCTCGGCTAAGTAGCGCAAATCCGTGCGGACGGAACCCAACCCGTGAGAAAAGACGATCGTCGGTTTGTCGGCTGTCGCAGCTTCCGACCAGTACACATCAACGGGAATAGGTCGATTGCGGGCGCTATCGTTCAAATCTAGCGCCCGTACCTGGACAACATTAGGGCCCCGCTGGGCGGGATCGAAAGGCAGCTTAAACGCGGGTTTAACCGCTGCTAACTGAGGTGCGATCGCCGCCATAAAGCGCTGAGTTTGCCAAAAACTTGCGTTCATATTTCCCAAAACTGCGAAAGCTCGATCGAGATCCACCACTACCCGCGAGCTGGGATAAGCTTCTATGAAGCTCAATACCGATAAGCCTTCCGGCGCCTTTGCTCCCTGCACCAGAGCGGCTCGCAGCGCTTCCACACCCCCACCGTCGCGCCTGGGTATCACAGTAGTCAAATCCGTCAGGATGGCAGTGCCGATGCCCGTATTTAGCAAGTTGCTCAGGCCGACTGCATTTAGGGGAATTTTCGCTTGCAGCGCCCGAAAAACTTTACTCCGCTGTTCCTCAGACAGGAGATTGGCATAAGCTTGCAGTTTGGCGGGGACTTTTCCTGTTTCTGCGAGTTCGCGCAAATCCGCAACCGATATTGACGATTCTAAAATACCTTTGCGGACAACAACCGTTTCTGCAGCTTTTGCAGAGGATGTCGCGCCGCTGAAAGGATTAATCGAAATCGAACCCAAAACACTCGCCACTGAAGAAAACCATCTGAAATTTGGTCTGATGCTCATTTTTACGTTATTGAACTAGAGAGGATAGATCACCATATTCTCAAAATTCTCCCAGATACCGAGAAATTGTCCTAGATGCCGAGAAATTGCCTCCATCGGGGTGGGAGCGAAATTTGTTTGGAAAAGTGCGATCGCCCGGGCTTTAGGCGGGTTGTTTTTGAATGCTTAAACCGCAGAGGGCGCAGAGGGCGCCCAGGAAGAGAAGAGAGAGATGAATAGTGTCGGTATTTACGGATTTGATATTAACCTGCAGCAGAAAAAGTACAAACTTCGCGAGTTAGTTATCTCATGGACGGTTGCATCGGATGGATTAGGATTAAATATTAACCGCAGATGAATGCAGATTCATAACATAATTTGCGGTTAAAATATTCCTCAAGATACAGGAAAATAAACAACAAGAATCGAAATATTTGGGTGAGCCCGGGAGATCGCTTCCGGTTCTTTGAGGGTTCCCGGTTTTTCCCACAAATTTTGTTGCTGAGAAATTGTTGTTAAAATCAGCAAATCGTGTTCTAACAAATTCTGCGAAACTAGCTTGATAAAATTTCCCCGCGCCCGATTTACTGGTATCTCAGAGAGAATTTCCACCTCCGCTGCACTTTTGTTGCTTTGTTCCCGTTTTGTCGCCACCAACAACACTTGCAAACTCGCCTTGAGTTCCTCGGCTAAACTCTTGGCAATATCCACGGTTTCCTGAAATCCAAACTGCGTCAACTCGCCCTCAGTTACCGCTAAAATAACTCTGGCTGTATTCTGGAGAGGATCGGGAAATCGAGCAATCAGTACGGGTACGGGCGATCGCCGGATCACTGTGTCAATGATGCTGCCAAAAAAATTGTCGCGAGTTGTGGAAAATCCCTTCCAACCGCAAACAATTAAACTAGCCTCGCGTTCGGTTGCACTCCGCAGGATTCCGCGATCGATCGCATCATCTATCCTCGCGATCGGTTCTACCGCACAAGCAGCGGCATGGGCGACAGTTTCCGCAGCCGTCAAAAGTTGAGTTTGCTGCATTTTATCGGAAGGCGAAATTGCTTCGCCGCGATCGGACAAAATATGCAGCGGCAGCAAAGTTCCCTGAGATGTTTTTGCTAAAATCAAAGCCAAACGCAGCAAATTATCTTCCGTATTCGGATTAGCAACAGGCACTAAAACTCGTTCTCCCCATGAATGCTTTCCCGCAGTAGCAGCCGGCAAACTCGACCCCGGCTGCTGCATTTCTTGACCCCACCGAGATACAATCCAAGGAGAAGCGACACAAGTTACTAAAATCATGGCAATGATGCCGTTCACCGTTACGCGATCGACCAATTTAATCTCAAAAGCAACCGTAATCGCCGCCAAAGTAGAAGCAGCTTGAGCAACAGAAAGACCGAACATTACCATAATGTTGGGAAACTCAAAACGAAATAATTTCCCCGGTAGCCAAGCTGCCAAAAACTTGCTCACCACCTCGGCTAAAATCATCACCGCCGCCACCAACAAAGACTGCGGCTGCTTCACTAAAATTAGCGGGTCAATTAACATCCCCACAGAAATCAGAAAAAACGGCACAAACAGCGTATTGCCAATAAACTCAATCCGATTCATCAGCGGACTCATTTTGGGAATAATTTGAGTAATGGCAATCCCCGATAAAAATGCACCAATAATTGCCTCAATTTCAATTAGTTCTGCTGCGTAAGAAACTAGAAATAGGGTTGCTAATACAAATATAAATTCGGCATTTTCGTCATGTCCGAATTTCTTAAAAAACCAGCGACCGATTTTGGGAACGCCCCACAAAGTAGCAAAAGTGTAGATAGCAAGAGATGGAATGAGAAACAGCCAAAATTCGAGAGTGAGATTTCCTTTGTAAGCTTTGACAACAATAGCCAGCACCAACAGTCCCAACACATTCGTAATTAAAGTCCCGCCCAAAGTCGCAGTAATAGTCTGAGTTCGCATCAATCCCAATTTTGTGAGAATTGGCAGCGCTAAAAGCGTGTGCGTAGCGAAACAAGAAGCGACTAAAATTGCAGCCAGCCAGCTATATCCCAACAGCAGCATAGCCCCTGTCCCCAATATCATCGGTAGCGAAAAAGTAGCCAGCCCAAATATGACAGCTTTGTCCGCATTCAGTTTGAGATCGTCAAGGCTAGTTTCCAGTCCCGCTAGGAACATCAAAAACAGCAATCCTACAGTTCCTAACAAAACAATAGTAGCGTCTCGTTGCAGCAAATTGAGACCGTTGGGCCCGACAATTACGCCAGCAATAATTAAACCCACTATTCCCGGTAGTCGCAAGCGCTCAAATACCAGCGGCGCGAGTAGCATGATTGCTAAAAGAACCAGGAAAACGGGAACGGGGGCGGTAATTGGCCCGGAAGTTAACATAAATTTTTTACCCTACATATTGGCAGCGAACTGCTACCATATTTAAAAGGAAATAATCAAAATGTCTATCGATCTAAAGAGGTATTCTCAATATTTTACAGCGTAATTGGTAATAAGGATCGCGAATTAAATAACTTATAATTTTAATTGTTATTGTGGGATGGGCTCTTATAGCCCGTCATGAGTGGACGGGCTATAAGAGCCCATCCCACTTTCAAGAGTGGAAGTTATTTAATTCTCCTTCCTAAGTATGACTGGGCGGGAGCAACTGGGTTTATTGGTAAAATATGGGTTGGCTGACTAGAAATTGGGCGCAGCACGAACTCAGATAAAAAATTATATTTTTCAGTGAAGGCACAAAAACCAGCTTAAGAGTCAAAATAACAGGTTGTGAGCGATCGACTTTAACGCCGAAACCTGGTTTTTTATCCTATTTGCGTCCACCACTATTTAGGTATCAAATGCAGCGGGACACAGACATATATCCCAAAATGAACTTTGGTAAACTCGGTCTAATTCAGAAACCCGGTTTCTTTAAAAAACCGGGTTTTTCACCACAACAGACAGTTTAAATGGGTTTGTCTTGGACACGAAAAAACCGGGTTTCTACGCAACGTACTTAACCTTACCCTTACGGTAGCTAAGTATGTATTTCTTGTCAAGATTTTTCCATCTAATTTTCAATGGTAGGCTTAAGCGAGTGACACAATGCTAGCTCGCTCGTAAGGCAATCTGTTAGTCGGCAAAACCTCCAGATTAATTTGCAACGCATCCAAAGTCGGATTTTCGGCTAGCAGCTTTTGCGTCAAACTCTTATTAAGAATTTCCCAAAAATCCGTTTCATTGGGATAATTAGTCAAGAAACTGTCGATGCTTTGGTAAATCGGCACAAAGTCGGGATACTCATCCTGCGTAATTCCTGGTTTGTACTGATATTTGACATCAATATTGAGGTTATTCAAACCCTGGTGATCGATCGAGTAATTAGGAATTTGGAAATCCCACGCTTCGCCTAATTTACCATCTTGAGTGCGAGTAACGGTACTGCTGCGCTCGTAAGGCAATCGGTTCGTCGGTAAAACATCCAAATTAACCGTCACAGACGAAATTGCCGGATTGTCAGCAAGCACTTTTTCGGTTAGATTTTTGTTGACAATTTCCCAAAAATCTGTTTCGTTCGGGTAGTTAACTAAAAGATTGTCAATGCTCTTGTAAATCGGCACAAAATCAGGATATTCATAATTTTGAATCCCGTCTTGGTACTGATAATTTACATCAATATTTAGGTTGTTTAACCCTTGATGATTAATTGGGTAATTTGCCAATGTAAAATTCCATTTCTGCGTCAGTTGAGCATCGGACGGAAAGAAAGCAATTCCTATTGGACGCTGTAGCTTGCTGTCGGGAGGGACAAAAATAGAACTGTTACTCGACCCAGGATTCCCCGATATTGGCAGCGGTTCGTCAGTCTTGCCATTATACCGCAAAACAGCGCCGGCACCGTTAGCATTAGCGCGGTTGTCAAAGCCAACTGCAAACAAATTGCCGATCGGCGAAAAAGCCAAACTACCTACATAATTGCTACTGGGGGAAGTGTCAGTATAATTGGTAGATAAAACCTTGACCAATTCCCCACTTGTTAAATTGTAGCGCCTGATATCGTTAGCAAAATCGCTGACATAAAGGTCGCCGTCACCGGGCCCGATTGCCATTCCCAAAAGACTTGCAAATCCCTGACTCCGAGGCGAAGGAGCGGGCGAAGCAAAGATACTTGACTGCCGGGTTTGCGGGTTGTAACGCAGCACCTGACTGGGGAAACCTGCGCTAAAATCTGGTTGACCGTTGCGAGCAACACTCCCCTGCGTTGTCACGTACAAATTGCCGTCAGGAGCAAACAGTAAACCGTTCGGGCCATTCAATCCTCCCGCTTGCTGATTTCCCGAAGCAAATACATCAATAAACTGTCCTGTTTTGCCGTTATATCGGAGAATTTGGTCGCTCAAAAAACTGCTGACATAAAAATTACCGTCAGGGCCAAAAGCTAAACCGTAAGGGCGAAACAATCCGCCAGTTTCATCGACCGCCGTGTTCGGATTATCGCCGATAAACTTGTCAATAAATCCGCCAGTAATTCCGTCATACCGCAATACCGCCGATGCTGTCGGTTCTCCCGAATTTCCGGGCTTGTCGCCGCTAGTAACGTAAATGTCCGACTTATCATCGCCATTTCCATCTGGCCCAAAAAGTATCGTATCTGGATTGGACAAACCGCCGCTTCCCGGTGGAATAAATTCGCCTAGAAAATTGCCGGTACTGCCGTCAAACCGAAGTACATTATTTCCCCTGCTGTTGCCAACTAGGAAAGTTCCTTGAGGATTGCTGGGTTGAGTGCGAGTAACTTTGCTGGTGCGGTTGTAGGGCAAGGTTTGGCTTGGCAGAACGTTGAAATCTATTTTAATTGCCGCCAAGGCAGGATTTTCGTTGAGGATATTTTGAGTCAAGTTTTTATTGACAACTTCCCAAAAATCAGTTTCGTTCGGATATGTGGTTAAAAAGTTATCAATGCTATTGTAGATTGGCACAAAATCGGGATATTCATTGGCAGCGATTTCCGGCTTGTACTGGTAATCTATATCGAGATTGAGCTTGTTCAATCCTTGGTGATTGATTGCGTAGTCTTTGACTGAAAAATTCCAATCTTCTGTGATTCTGCCCGATTGACTGCGGAAAACTGTACTGGCGCGATCGTAGGGCAATATCTCCGTTGGCAAAACTTCCAGTTGAATCGTAACATCTGTCAGTACCGGATTTTCAGTTAGCACCTTTTCCGTCAAATTTTTGTTGAGAATTTCCCAGAAATCTGTTTCGTTCGGGTAGTTAACTAGGAAATTATCAATACTTTGGTAAATGGGAACAAAATCTGGATATTCGTTCGGGGTAATTCCCGGTTTTAACCCGTAACCAACTTTGAGGTTGAGGGTGTTTAAACCTTGGTGTTCGATGGTGTAATTTTTAAAATTGAAAGCCCAGTTTTCATCAGGAAATAGGGAAGAAGTTTGGGATAGGGAGAGCTCACCAACAGGTAAAGCCATGCCTGTCAATTCGTCTATCTCACCTTGAGTGGAGGTAGCGGTCGGGGATTTTAGACTACTATCAAATTTAATATTGTCGCTTACTGACGATGGGAGACCGAAGTCGGTGGATGGGCCAAAAAGGTCGTTAGCGAAGCCCTCGTAGAGGATCGCACTACCAGTCGCAGCAGCAGGCAAATCGGGTTTTTGAGTTAAATGGTAGCTGGTATCAAATAAAATATTGGTATCGCCGACGGCGCTTGGGCCGATCTGATTTAAGCGATCGAACTTACTGCCAAATAAGTCTAGTATTTCCGGTGAAACACCCGCAACATTTCCCAGACTCTGATTTTCTCCAGACAGTCCTGCTGTGTTAAACATAAGCTATTTTTTTACCTACACCCGCCATCGGGAAGAAATTTGAAAAGATTCTAGCGTTTTTCCACAAAATGTCAAGTACATTAAGAAGTGTTTTATATTTGTTTACCCAAATTAAACTTGAAATTTGTCCCCTTTCTCAATCCTATCGTTTGCCGTTGCATCAATATTGTTCAAATGTCAAACAGTCAATCGATTTTAGATTTGAGATTTGAGATTTGAGATTTTAGAATTGAAGCATTGACTTGCGCGAGATCAATTCGGGGGATCCTTTATCGGATAGAGGTTTTTGATTTCTGGACGGATGAATCCGGGGGCGGGTATCCTGGATGCGAGGGGGTCAACAGTCAATAGAAATTTATGCGAAAAACCAGATTTCTAGTTCCCCGCACACAAATCCTGATTTGGCATACCCCTAAAAAAGGGAGACGTGCTTTTATCCCTTGCTCTTTTCTATTTAAAATCTAAAACCGGGAAAGGTTTCGCCGCTTCCATCTGCGCCGCTAAAGCAATTAAAGTTGCTTCCGCCGCGGGCCGCCCGATAATTTGAATTCCCACGGGTACACCGTTGTTATCTAAAATAGCAGGAAGTGCGATCGCAGGCAAACCGCTAGCATTAAACGGCGGACAAGGAGCTACCCAATTAATAATGCGCTGCAAAGTTTCTTCAAAACTCAAATCCGCCCACTCTCCAACCCGGATTGGCGAGTGCATATAAGTTGGCAAAACTAACACATCAAATTTTTCAAAGAATCCCACAATCCGCCGTGAAATCACCTGCATTTGATTCACTGCCCGCAAATATTCCCCAGCGGAAATAGTTTGTTCTAACAGCCAGCGATTCATGGGTTCCAAAGCAGGGCCGGGAATGCCGCTTGCAGCCGCCCCCGACTGCCAAATAGCGATAAACGGTTCGATTAAACCCGTAAAATCCGGGCATCCAGGTTCGACATCATGACCCAAATCTGTCAATAATTTTACTGTTTCGAGTACCGCTTGCTGACAGATAGGCGCAGCCTCGCCCACAGGGGAAATCGTCGTAGAAAACGCAATTCGCAGTTTGCCCGACTCTTGACGGGAAGCCTCTAAAAATGTCGGATTTGAATCGGGTAGCCAGTACGGATCGCCTGTTGTGTAGCCTGACATCACGTCCAAAAGTGCGGCGGCGTCAGCTACAGTGCGCGCCAGTGGGCCGTTGGCAGAAATGCCGCTGAGGTAATCTCCGACAGGTGCCCAGGAAACTCGCCCCCGCGACGGTTTAATGCCGACTAAACCGCAGCAGGAAGCTGGGCCTCGAATCGAACCGCCGCCGTCTGAACCTTGGGCGATCGCGCACAATCCCGCTGCTACAGCCGCCGCTGAGCCTCCGCTGGAACCTCCGGGCGTATAGTCTAAATTCCAGGGATTGCGGGCGGGCGGGAAACCTTCTGGTTCGGTGTAAGGTAACGAGCCAATCTGAGAGGTGGCTGTTTTGCCCAGAATGTTAAATCCCGCTGCTTTGATCCGCCATACTACTGACTCGTCGTAGGCAGAGATGTTACCCTGCAAAGCCTGAGCGCCGTAAGTACACGGAACGCCGGTAACGGGTGTCAAGTCTTTAATGGCGATCGGCACTCCGAAAAAAGGTGGCAATTCCTGTGGCTTGTTTAACCCAGCTAGTTTTTCGGTTTGAGATTTAGCCAGGGCGATCGCCCGCTCGGCCGTTACAGTAAAATAACTGCCCAGCTCGGGGTTTAATCGATCGATCCGTTCCAAGTACAAATTGACAATTTCTAAAGGCGACACTTCCAGGGTGCGGATCGACTCCGCCAACTCCAAAGCTGGAGTAAAAGCCCGATCGACAGAATTCATCGGTTTAATTCCTTAATCTTTGACTAAAGTAGCAATTTATACTGCTAGATTGCGGAAAACTCTTTTCCTTAAAAAAAATTATACAAAAATGTGGAGAATCCATATTAGGGCGTATATCGAGAGCGATCGCATCCTCCAATTGGCAGAAGAGTTCCTCAGTCGTGCAGCACTACGACCCCCTCTTAGGATAGACTGAGTACAACAGTTAAGCTTTTGTGCAAGACGCGCACAATGGCGATCGGCATTGTTCAACTCCCACAAATCATCTGTTCGAGTCAGCCTTCTCACCAACTTAAGGTAGCGCATATGACACAACAGCATCCGCCCGCTCCTCGCCCGCCCGTACCCGGAGCCCCCCCACCACCCGGAATGCCCCGCCCTCCTGCTCCCGGAATGCCCCCCAGAGCAGCAGGAATCCCACCCGCACCGCCACCGGCACCAGCACCAGCAGCGCCACCGGCACCAGCACCAGCCTCGCAATCCTTCGCCACACCTAAAGGCCCGAGCACTAGCAGCGGCGGAGCTCCGACTTTGAAAGAGCTAGTAATCCGAGCCAAAGAAGAAGGAGTATCCGACCTTCACCTCGGAGTAAACGAAGTTCCCCGCTTCCGCACCCGCGGCGAGATTGCCGACATCGGCTATCCACCGACGGATTTAGATACGTTTTTTGGCTGGCTGCGCGAGTGCATGAGCGATGAAGAAATTGAAATTTTCCAAAAAACCCTAGACTTTGACGGCGCTTTCGACTTCGGGTTCGTCCGCATTCGGATCAGTTGCATGGACTCCTTGGCCGGCCCGGCAATGGTGCTGCGGCTAATTCCTTCCAAAATCCTGACACTGGAGGAATTGAAACTGCCGGAGGTATTTAGGAAAATATGCGGCTACCACAAAGGGCTGATTTTGGTGACAGGGCCGACAGGTTCGGGTAAGTCTACCACCTTGGCCGCGATGATCGACTACATCAATAAGACTAAAGCCTACAACATCATCACGATCGAAGACCCGGTAGAATTCGTACACGAAAGCAAAAAATCCTTGATTAAGCACCGGGAAGTCGGCAGGCACACCCTCAAGTTTATGAGCGCTCTCAAAGGCGCTCTGCGACAAGACCCGGATATGCTGCTAGTAGGAGAAATTCGGGACAGAGAGACGGTGGAAATCGCCCTCAAAGCCTCTCAAACCGGTCACTTAGTTGCAGGAACCCTGCACACAAACAGTGCGGTTAAGACCCTGAACCGGATTCTTGATATGTTCGGGGCGGAAGAACAGGATGCCATACGGGTTTCAATTTCCGAATCCCTAGTGGCGATTATTGCTCAACTGCTGTGCAAAACCACAGACGGGAAGCGGGCTGCTTTCCACGACGTTATGATCAATACCGACGTGGTTAAGGAATACATTATGAAGGGGCAGAATGAGGAAATCAATCAAATCATGATCAAAGATACTTATGAAGGCATGACGACGATGAATAAGTCGCTCTACGGTCTTTATCAAGAAGGTCGAATTACTGAAGAACTTTGTGTAGAGAACTCGCCGTTCCCGAACGAAATGGCTCAGATGCTGCGAGGTCGAGTCTAAAGGTCGAGTGTTAACAGTTAACAGTTAACTGTTAACTGTTAACTTTTATTGGTGTACTGAATTGAAAGTCGATCGCCCTATTTTGCCAGAATTTTTCAAAGGCATTGCGCTGTTTACACCAGGGGGAGACTTAATCTATTGCATAGACCCCCACAAGCAAACTCGGTGGCATTTGCAGTTGTGCGTAGCTCTACAGGAGATCCTCGGTTTGTCGGAGCCCCCGCATTTTCTGATACCTTGCTACACGGCAACCGTTGACTGCTGGCTCGATCCAGGCGATCGGCAGGTGCGGCTTGCTGCCGAGGCTTACCCCCCCGTGCTGCGACATCAAACGCTGCTGAACGCCATTTTTGGGACTGGCGACTTAGTGTGGCATCCCCGCAGCGAAGAAATGTGCGAACCGATGGCAATCGCTACTTATCACGAACAATTCCCCGAACTTTGGGAAAATCACGACTTAGTTGTACAGTATGCCAGCCCCGAAGCTCGATCGGACTGGAGCAATTCCATAGTAACTCCCTTGGGCTTTCCGCAATCGCAGCAGACTCGGCTTCCCAAAGCAACAACACTTACCCCACCGCCACAAACTCAAGGGTACGTTTTGCGTCTGTTTGTTTCCGGCAGCAACCCCACCACCGAACGCACCCTCGAAACTTTACACCAGTTCTTAGAGCAATGCCTCGATCGTCCCTACACTTTAAAAGTAATTGATGTTTTGAAACATCCAGAACAAGCTGAGGCAGATCAGATTTCAGCAACTCCTACTTTGATTAAAATCTGGCCGAAACCCGTGCGGCGAATTGTCGGCGAATTGAACGATAATGAAAAAATAGTGCGGCTGCTGAGCTATTCAGAATTTTAGATTTGGGCGAAGATTTTTGTGATTATTTAATACTGGCGATCGCGGGTTAACTCACCATTGAATTAACCACATAAGACTTATGCACGATTGTTTAGAAACCGGGTTTTTTTACGAAAAGACCTGTTGTAGGCCGCAGATTCGGTAAAAAAACCGGTTTCTGCGTGCTAGGTTAACTTACTTGGCTTGAAAATTGTGGTAAGGTGCGCCGAATAGCACCCTACTTTAACACAATCAATCTGGCAATCACGAGAATTGAGAACCCTGCCTGAAGTAAAAAAGGTCGATCGACTTAATCAGGAAGACAAACATCCGGGGCGCACAAACTGGGGAAATCCAAAGTTGTGACTTCCAGCGTATCCAACTCAACTCTCCGAATTACATGATTGTTCGTATCAGCAACAAACAAATGAGGCCCGATCGCACTCAACCCTGAAGGTTCAAAAAATCGAGCCTTGAGACCTTTAGCATCAACCAAACCTGCTTTACCATCTCCAATCATTGTTCTGCACGTACCGCCCCGGTGGTCGATCCGCTTAATTTTGTGATTGTAAGTATCAGCCACCCAGAGGTAATTTTGAGCGTATTCAACACCCAAACAGTGCTGCAACCTTACCTCCTCAGCGCGACCATCTTTATCCCCAAAACCAAACAATTCACCGCTACCGCAGACTGTACGCACCTTCGGGTCTTCATCAATACCCACAGCGCGAATCGAACTAATTTCGCTGTCAGCAACAAACAACTCCGATCGATCCGTAGACAGGCCACTGGGCTGAGAAAAAGCAGATTCTGCAAGATTCCCGTCTACACAGGATTCTCGGCCAATACCCGCATAAGTGGCGATCGTACCAGTGTCTAACTGCATTTCCCAAATTTGGTGGGAACCCGCCATTGCAATAAAAAGTCTATTTCCAACTCTTTCTAAATCCCAAGGCGAATTCAATTGCGTTTCTAAACCCTTGCCGCTGCGGGGTGAAATTTCGTGACTTTGTTCGCCCGTACCAGCAACAGTTTCCACCCGTTGAGTCGTAAAATCAATCTTTCTGACAGCATGATTTTCCGTATCAGCAACATATAGAATTTGACTTTCCGCATCAAAAGCCATACCTTGAGGTGCAAAAAACTCAGCCCCTTCAAAATCCCCATCAGTTAAACCCGGTTTGCCGCTACCGATAACGTGCAGCACCTCACCTTCAAGGGTGCTGACAACAATCCTATTGTGGCCGGAATCGGCAATAAATAAGCAAGAACCGACTAAGTTTTGTATGACTGAATTAGCAGGCCCGGGCAGTACAGTTTCATCTACAGATTCATTTTCCTGAGTCATTTCGCCCAAAAGCGCGACCTGTTGGTGAAGCTGTTTTGCCTCCGTTGCAGCGATCGCAAATGCCAGCACTTTACCGGGAAAAGCCAGCGGTGTTGATACAGGTTTGCGCTGTTTTTCTAAGCTAAAACTGAGTTGTTTAAACTTGAGTGCATTTTTATCTTTGTATTCAGCAATTAACTTGCCAACTAACTCGTCAAGTGCTTCTCTATTGCCTTCACCAGAAACAAAGCCGACCACATAACTTTCAGGATCGATCACCATTAAAGTCGGCCAAGCGCGAACCGCGTAGCTTTGCCAAACTTTCATGCCGCTGTCAACGATTACAGGATGTTCGATATCGTAGCGGAGGATAGCTTGGCGGATGTTTTCTACTTCTTTTTCGTTTTCAAATTTAGCCGAGTGCACGCCGATAACCGTGAGGGAATCTTTATATTTTTGTTCGAGGTATTTTAAGTCGGGCAGGACGTGCAAGCAGTTGATGCAGCAGTATGTCCAGAAGTCGAGGAGGACGACGCGCCCTTTTAAGGATTCAATGGATAAAGGTTTTTCGGTGTTCAGCCAGGGGTAGTTTCCGGGGAATTCTGGTGCTCTGACGCGGGGCATGGCATCTCCTGGGTAGGATGTGAATGATTTTTTTACTTCTTTAATTTAGCGGGAAGTTTGGCAGGATGGGAAGAAAGCTGATTAAACCAAGGTTTTTGGAGACAGCCAAGATGCCATTGCCACCAGAGGGGGGCGAGTTCAGTGCTCATATCGCCACATTGAATACTTTAGTCTGTAGAACTTTTGTATTCAAAACCTTACTATTTCTCTCTATGCAGCCTAGCAAACTAGACCAAACTTTAGGACTAGAAATACAACGTCGTCGCATAGAGAAACGTTGGTCACAAGAATATCTGGCAGAAGTCACAGGTCTGCACAGAACCTATATCAGCCAGCTTGAGCGAGGGCTGAAAAGTCCATCTGTTAGAGTTCTTAGTCACATAACAAATGCTCTGGACATAACAATGGGTGAATTTTTACGAGTTGTAGAGGAACACTTGAGTGCTGACGGAAAACGAGATTGAAAGATTGAGGCAAGCCATTATTGCTACCATTGCATCTCCAGTTATAGGCTCGATAGAGGATTATACTTGGGAAGCTATTTTTCATTATGTCAAGCATATTCCTTTATCAGATCCAGCATTAGGACGTAGCAAACTTCTCTATGATGCTGTTGACACCACGACGGCAACTGGTTGGTCACTCAAATCTCTTCAACTGAATAGTCTTACTGTTGTAAATACATTTTTGTTTGTCATTCAGAGAGCGGATGTTATCAAAAAGGCTGCCCAACTTGGTTTTCCTGGTTTGACGGAACAATCCTCACCTGCTGAACTCGGAGCAGCTATTGTTCAGCATTGGAACGAGAAAATTATATCGAGTCAAGCAGCACAGGGCATTACCAATAGCTATGAAGGCATACTGCTGAAAACCATTAGAGGATATGAATATATTTACTGTGAATTCCCTCTTACTCCACTTGACCCAAATGCTTTTTCTTGGGCTTTGACAGTTGATAGAGTTACTGGAAGACCGGGAGCAGGCCTACAAGGCAATGTTGCAGGTAAGCTAGAGTTAGTTTGGTACAAAAATCAAAAGCAACTTTTTAGAGCTAGAACCATTCCTCCAGAAGCAGTTCACATTAGGGTTCAGCGAACTCGTATTACACTTGATCGATATGTGCAAACTGTTCTCTCAGCTTTGCAAGATCAACTCAGTACACAGTCTTTGGACAGTGAACTTGGAGAATAGATGCAGCTATTGCTTTACCTAGAAGTGGGGGTACTGATTCTCCGATTTGAGAAGCCATATCAGTGTATGTTCCGAGAAAGTTAAAGTTATCGGGGTAAGAGTGCAATCTTGCAGCTTCACGGATTGTAATTGTCCGATTTTGGGTTGGATGAAAAAACCTGCCAGATCCGGGATGGAAAACCCACCTTGTGATAGTTCTTGCTGGTTTATCCCAGTAAAGCCTTCCATATGCACCGCTATAGTGCTTTTTAGGAGCTAATTCTGGTGGCAAGTCTCTAGCATCTTGCCCTTCACTAAGAAGACGCACTCTTGACATTTGAATGGGGCTCAAAGCACGAGCAACGTGATTGAAAAGTTTCGTACTTCCATTACGTATCATTGCTTGGTACGCAGTTTGGGGTGGAAAAGGATAAACTTCAGCATTATATTCCTCTCCTGCGTTCAATGACGGCAAATCTCCAATCGCATCTCTAACTGTGACGACTGAAGAAATGTTTGATGTTAAGAGACTAAGTTGGTAACAAGATTTAGTAGCTCTGTAATCGCTTCTAATGTCGCCAGCGTGTGTAGGTTCAGGGAATTGAAGTGGTTTATCTAAACTAGCCAGGAAAAAAGCCCTTGATCTGGTCTGCGGTACTCCATAATGCGCGGAGTTTAGTGATCCATAAGTGACTTTATAACCTTGCGACTCAAGTTGCTGTGTAATTTCATTCTTAACTACACCACCATAAGCTTTCAAGATTTCAGGTACGTTCTCCATAACAACGTAAAGGGGTCTAAATTCCTGTACGAATTCTAAAAATGTCCGATATAACTGATTGCGAGAGTCGCTGAGGTAGCGATAGTCAGCAGGAATATTTCTTGAAAATCCTTGGCATGGGGGGCCACCTATCAACGCTGTTAGTTCCTCTCTCTGCAAACCCAAACATAATCGCAAATCCAAAGGATTGAGCTCACGTATATCCTGATGAACAATTCTGGTGTTTGGGTAATTATGCTTATAGGTCGCTAGAGCTTTCGCATCCACCTCGATCGCACATAAAGATTCAAAACCAGCCAGGTGAAATCCTGTAGTCAAGCCACCCGCGCCAGAAAATAAGTCAATAGTCTTATATGTCATAATCGAATACTATAGTATTAGGGAGCTATTGTCAACCAACTTCAGCAATTGGCGTCTCTTGCTTCTCCTAAATTTTATGCTTGCTTTTCCCTGCAATTATTTTCCAAAATAACCAAGACACCGTTAATTTTATACAAATTCATTTTCCTGAGTCATTTCGCCCAAAAGCGCGACCTGTTGGTGAAGCTGTTTTGCCTCCGTTGCAGCGATCGCAAATGCCAGCACTTTACCGGGAAAAGCCAGCGGTGTTGATACAGGTTTGCGCTGTTTTTCTAAGCTAAAACTGAGTTGTTTAAACTTGAGTGCATTTTTATCTTTGTATTCAGCAATTAACTTGCCAACTAACTCGTCAAGTGCTTCTCTATTGCCTTCACCAGAAACAAAGCCGACCACATAACTTTCAGGATCGATCACCATTAAAGTCGGCCAAGCGCGAACCGCGTAGCTTTGCCAAACTTTCATGCCGCTGTCAACGATTACAGGATGTTCGATATCGTAGCGGAGGATAGCTTGGCGGATGTTTTCTACTTCTTTTTCGTTTTCAAATTTAGCCGAGTGCACGCCGATAACCGTGAGGGAATCTTTATATTTTTGTTCGAGGTATTTTAAGTCGGGCAGGACGTGCAAGCAGTTGATGCAGCAGTATGTCCAGAAGTCGAGGAGGACGACGCGCCCTTTTAAGGATTCAATGGATAAAGGTTTTTCGGTGTTCAGCCAGGGGTAGTTTCCGGGGAATTCTGGTGCTCTGACGCGGGGCATGGCATCTCCTGGGTAGGATGTGAATGATTTTTTTACTTCTTTAATTTAGCGGGAAGTTTGGCAGGATGGGAAGAAAGCTGATTAAACCTGGGTTTTTGGTACAAATCGGAGTGCCTGTACCACAAGACGGGGACAAGGCACGATGGCGAATTCATCCACTTTCAGGCTCTGTCAGGGAACGCCTAAAATATTTCATATTCGATTTCTCCTCAATCACTCAAAGGCGACGGCTACCAATGTATACTTGCTCTTTAATCCCAAATCCCAAATTTTTCTGTACTTCTGATACAAACATGCTGCCCGAACAGGAGATCAAAATGTCCAAAGCCCCCAAAATACCACTGGAACCAGAGATTACACATGAACAAAGAGAAGCCGCAGAAGTGGAAATTAGAGAAAAGCGAAAAGTAGTTGACTATGACACAAAAGAATATCCAGTGGAAGTGCTTGTCCAAAAATACACAGATGGGTTGGAGGAAGACACTAATGAGTTGTATATACCAGACTATCAACGGGAAATGATTTGGCCTGAACCCTTACAGTCAAAGTTTATTGAATCTATATTGCTAGGACTACCTATACCCTATATTTTTGTTGCTGATTTACGACCCAAGCAAGAAGAGGATGAGGATGATTTAGCTAGGTTAGAAATTGTTGATGGAACCCAACGTATCCGTACTTTAGACAGATTTCTCAATAACGAGCTAAAGCTGTGTGGACTAGAAAAGCTAAAAAGGCTTAACAATTTTAAATTCAACGATTTGCCATTGGCAAGACAAAGACGCTTCAACCGTGCTACCATCCGCATGATTGTGCTGACTGAAAAAGCTGATGAAGAAACGCGACGGGATCTGTTTGAACGCATCAATACAGGTAGCGTTCAATTAAATGATATGGAGAAGCGGAGAGGCATATCTCTTGGCCCCTTTGTCAATCTTCTTGAAGAACTTAGCAAAGATACAAAATTTCGCAAACTATGCCCATTTTCGGATGCACTTGTCCTCAAACGCGAACCTGAAGAATTTGTACTGCGTTTTTTTCCTACTTAAATAATTATAAAAACTTTGACAGAAGGGTTGATGAGTTTCTTAATGAATATCTCAAAGAACATAACCATGCTGAGATTGATAAAGATGGTATGCGCTCTGAATTTCACAAAATGCTAGACTTTATTGAAAAATACTTTCCCAATGGATTTAGTAAAACAAAAGGTCATGTAAAAACACCAAGAATTCGATTTGAGGCAATTTCTGTAGGTGTGGCACTTGCCTTGAGGGAAAAGAGCGATCTTGAACCAAAGTCAATGAAGTGGCTTGACTCACCTGAATTCAAGGAATATACTACCTCAGATGCAAGCAACTCCAAACCAAAAGTAATTAAACGTATTGAATATGTTCGCGCTCAACTTTTACGTTAACTATGCAAACAGTTCTTTTAGATTTCCATACCCGTGTCCTAGAAGTCAATCAATATTTTGAATTTCTGGAGACGCTTATCCAAGAAACAACAAAATCACCCGTGTCAGCAGAGAATGGTGAACAAAAAAATACAGCTATCGATTCCGAACTGGCAAAAATACTCAAAGCAAATGCTTTTTTACTCCTATACAATCTTGTTGAATCAACTATGCGTAATGCCATAGAAGCGATATTTGCTGAAATAAGTAGTAAAAAAATTTCTTTTAACTCTCTGAGAACTGAGCCCAAAAAAATAGTTATCTATAACTTCAAGAACCGCTCACCCGATAAGGTTCATTCTAAGATAAAAAATATTTCTCTTGATATTATTACTTCTGGCTTCAATAGTAGAGAATTATTTTCAGGTAATGTTGCTCGGAAGGTGATTACAGAAACAGCTAGAAATTATGGATTTTCTTTTGATACTGACTACTCCAAAACTAAACACGGTGAACACTTAGAGGATATCATGGAGCATCGTAACGATTTAGCCCACGGCAATAAATCATTTGCAGAAGTTGGACAAAAGGTCAGTATTGAAGATTTGCTCAAGTTCAAGGAAGAGGTAATAGAATACCTCCAGCAAATATTGCAAAATATTCAAGACTATTTAGACAAGGAAGAATATTTAGATAAATCTATACACTCTCCTTAATTTACCTGGTGGATGTGTTCTAAAATACTTCGAGCTATTGCTATCCCTAGCTTAACAGGAACAGCATTCCCAATTAATCGCCCTACTAGATCGATCGGTACTGGTTCATCAGGGGGTACAAAGTGATATGCTGGTGGAAAAGTTTGTAATAAAGCTGCTTCTCTAAGAGAGATAGCTCTATCCTGTTCTGGATGACCAAACCGACCATTACCAAAACCGAAACACTGCGTAGTAATAGTTGGACTAGGTTTATCCCATTCCATTCTACCATATACTGCGGGATAAGTTTTACCGCTTATTTTTAAGTGGCATTCTGCGATTAAGTTTTTAGGCCAATCTCGCCAAGTTCCTCCAGGTTTGGAAGCACGAATACGACGCATGTTTAATTCAGAAAGTTTACTACATCTATGTAGCCAATCTCTTTTAGAAGCTTGACCCGCAGGGGTTCAAGGTGTTCAATAGTTTGTCGTACTGTTTTATATCGTTCTGGGTGATGTGTGGCTGGAATTAAATTAATTTTGCCAAATTTTGAAGCAAGTAACACCAATCGCTTTCGAGATTGAGGGACTCCATAATCTAGACAGTTAACTTCATAAGATTCAAAGCAATAGTTTAACTTTTTCAATTGATTAATAAATTCATAAAACACTGAATGATGTTTTAACTGAAGTACATTTTCCATAGAAATAACATCTGGTTGGCATTCTTCAATCAGACGAGCAAAATCGCGGCATAGTTTCCACTTCAATTGTTGATCGTTGTAGCGTCTTGAATAACTTGAAAATGGTTGACAGGGAGCGCATCCTGCTAAAATGTTTATACTACTTGTAGAAAAATGTTCTCTTAAATCAGAACCGCTGATATTTGCGACATCTTGTAATATAAATTTGGCTTTGTTGTTGTGTTCGTATGGAAATTTACACGCGGGATCGATATCATATCCAGCTTTGACTGGAAGACCTGCTTGTTCAAACCCATGCGTTAGTCCTCCAGCACCACAAAATAAATCTACTGTAGAGATGCTTCTAGTCATTAACTCCCTCTTGTTAGGATACGCGACCCAACAGGGTAGTCTAGCGTATTTGACTGCGAACTACAAGACAGCGAGTTAGCACATTACTTTTACTGATTGTACCTCATGCGGTTGAAAACCGCTCTATACCAGACTGGCAAATATGCCGGGCCATTGGAAATCGCGGCTACAGACACAAAACCCGCCGGCGCGGGTTCTTAAGAGTCCGCGTAGGCGGGCTTCGTTTGTGTAGGCGCAGTTTAAACCGTCGTTTTTTCTCCTAACAGCAACCGCCGCCGCTATAATGCCAAGTCGAATCCGTAATTAACACCTTATCGGGCATTAATCCCCCCAACTTCCCAGCAGTTTTATCGCACACCGCCGCCGGCACGCCCCGCTGCAAAACGTGACCGGCCCCGTCATCAAACAGCTCTTCAGACCCTGCATAAATCGCCGTCTTGCCGGTGAAAATGCAAGCTCCGTCATCCGGTACATCCACTTTGAAAGACACCGAATCCAGGCTTTCTAACAGCAAATCCCCATCCAATTGATAATTGTGTTTGTCCAGCAATCGGTAAGGACGGCGCGCCCGCACTTCGACTTGCCCAAAACCAACGTCTACAAGGTGTTGAACGTATTCTTCGTATGTCAGAGCGCCGGACAAACACAGGGCCCGCAAGCGTTCGTCTTCCTTCAAATGTTGGGGAATTGGCCGAGTTGCGATCGGATCGCTCATCAACAATCTGCCACCGGGTTTTAATACCCGATAAGTCTCTTTTAATGCTTTAGCTAAATCTGCGGGTTCAAAGATATTAAACAAGCAGTTTTGGGCGACAACATCTACAGAAGCATCCGGCACTGGCAACGCAAAAGCATCGCCTTCACGAATTTCTACAAAACTCGCATCGAACCAATCATTTTCTCTGGCGGCAATTTGCAAGTTTCGTGCAGCAGCATCTCGCATTGCTGGAACCGGATCGACGGCAATAACCGCTCCTTTGTGTCTCGAAAAATATGCAAATTGTAGTGCTTCTAAGCCGCCGCCGACGCCTACATAAAGCACGAAGGGATTGCCTACAAGTTCGGCGGCGTGAACGGTTGTGCCGCACCCGTAATTCATTTCTTGCATTTGTTCGGGAATGTTTAATCCTGGCAATTGCAAGGGGCTGCTTTGGACGCAGCAAAGTCCGATTTGGGGTGTTTCGGCAACATCGCTGTAGAATTTGGCTGCTGTTTCGAGGTAGGTCATTTTTTAGTGTCCTAATTTTTGATTTTTGACCGCAGATGTAGGCAGATTTACGCGGATGAACGCAGATGAATGCAGAAGGTTTTTGTTAGGTGGCAAATTCGACTTTTTGTTCGGATTTAGGCTGGTTTTCGGGTTCGGAAACTGTTGTTTTGGGAGGGGCTGATTCGCTGGTTGGTTGGCTAGGAGTTTCAGTGGCAACTGGTTGCGTTGGCGGTACAAGATTGGAAGACGGTTCTGGGGTCGCGGGAGCGATTACTTTTGGTACTGGAGCTTTTTCTGTTATTTCTGGCAGGGTTGGTGGCTGTGAAGGATTAGCAGGTTGGGGTTCTTGATGCAAGAAACTGCGGAACCGATTGTAGTATCCTTTATATTCCTGTTTTTTTGTTTGGGGAGTTGCTGTTGGGGTCGGTTCTATTATTTGAACTGGTTCTACAATTTTCGGGGTTTCTAACGGTGGAGTTGCTGTCGGTGTCGGTTCTATTATTTGAACTGGTTCTACAATTTTCGGCGCTTCGAGTTGGGGGGTTGCTGTCGGTGTGGGTTCTATTACTTGAATTGGTTCTACAATTTTTGGCGCTTCGAGTTGGGGGGTTGCTGTCGGTGTGGGTTCTATTACTTGAACCGGAGCAACTGCCGGAGCGACTGCTGGCTCTGAGCTCGGTTGGGTAACTGGGGTTTCTGGAACCGCTGGTGAGGGTTGGACAACTGGTGTTTTTTCTAATGCAGGTGTCGGTTGTGGTTCGGGGGTTGGGGTTGGTGTCGGTTCGGGCGCTTGGTAGGTACGATCGACTATGCCGCGAGTTTCTGCTACTGTTAGTTCGCCCCGCACTAATTTTGAAAGAGGCTCTTGGCCGAGCGGTTGGAAATCGATCAGTCTGACTGTATTATTAAAGGCGTTTTTGACGATATTTCCGCGTTCGTCAATTAATTCTAGCTGTACCCAGTTTTTCCCTGGTTTGAATCCTTTAAGATATATAGGTTGCCACTGGTCGATCGCAAAGCTTTGGCCGTTGACTGTGGCTCGAATTTTCCAATCGAGTATTTCATCTTGGGAATTTTCTTGCGCCACTTCGTGCGTGGGGGCATTTGTCAAGTAAAAGTCGAGCAGGATGGGTTCTGCCCCGTAGCTGCCTTGGGGGCTGTTGTACGTTAATACGGGCAATGTTCTCACGGGATTGTTGTCGTCTGTTTTGGTAAAAACGTGAAAGGTGGTTTGAGCCGCGGCACCTGCGTTTTTAAAGCTTTCTTCCCAAGGGCGGGCCGCGAACACCTGCAGGGTATGGGTTCCGGGTTCTAAGTCGGAGAGCGTTAAAGGTTGGTTGATGTCGTAAACTGCTGCATAAGGTTGGTTGTCTAATAAAACTTGCAGGTGGGGGCCCAAACCCAAGTTTGCATCTTTGAAAATGGGCAAGTCCTTCACTTGGAACTGAACAGACACATTTATATCCTGAAGCACTTCGTCAGGTTTTGGATTCAAAATACTAATTTGAGGCTGGTAGATATCTAGAGCCTGACGCAGTTGTTGAATGGCTTCTGGGGGAGAAACCTCTGAGATTCTGTTTACTGGGGCTGTAGCTGAGCCGCTCTTGTTCTCTGATTTGGGCAATTCGGGATTGCCCGCGCCACAACTTGCTAAACCCAAAATTAATACTGCTACTGCGAACAATGCCAGCAGCCTGCCCGCAACCGTTCTGTGCCAATTGATCCCAATCACGCAACCATACTCCTAGAAGCCTTCTCATAGGGAACTATAGCCCAAAAATGAATTTAGTATTGGGGAATTGCCGGCTTTGGAATTCCAAAGCCGCGTAGGAACCCGGATTGAGGCAGCAGCGGGCAACCCATCGTCTCCTACTCTTAATTGCTGCAGCCTTTTTCCCAAACATATCTCTACAAATGAGTATTCCTAAATTACCTTATCTTTGAGTTTTGTAAAGTTAATGGCAGTACCCCTTGACTTTTTAGAGCGACTGTGGGATTTAAAGGCGTTATTACATCAAGAATTGAGCGTTTTTTAAGTATTGTTAACAAGCGATTAATACTCCTCTAGCAAGCTTATAATTCATAAAACTCCCTCAAAAGGAGCAGCCGTATCAAGTCTGAATCAAGGAGGCGATCGGCGGCTCATCTGGTGAGAAGAGTTGGCAGTACCCAGTCACATTGTTAGCGACACTGGGAAACTGGCTTCTTCACAGAAGCAAAATGCTTGGGAAAACGATGCACCTGCGTCTAGCTCTGCAAAGAGTAAAGTGCAGTGAATTGTCGGCTTTTTCGAGAATCCCCCGCCTCATCAAGCGTGGGGAGTGTCCGGTACAGTGTTCAGTTCTCGTTCCTTGTCTTACCGAGAGGAGAGTCTTCATGACCATTAGTCCTCCAGAGCGAGAGGTAAAAGCTAGGGTAGTAGTCGATAAAAATCCGGTTCCAACTTCTTTCGAGAAGTGGTCAAAACCCGGTCATTTTGATCGCACTCTAGCTAAGGGGCCAAAAACCACCACTTGGATTTGGAACCTCCACGCTAACGCTCACGACTTTGACAGTCATACAAGTGACTTAGAAGACGTTTCGCGCAAAATCTTTAGCGCTCACTTCGGCCACTTGGCAGTAATCTTCGTATGGTTGAGCGGCGCATATTTCCACGGCGCTAAATTTTCCAATTACGAAGCTTGGCTGACAAATCCTACAGCCATCAAGCCCAGCGCTCAAGTGGTCTGGCCGATTTTTGGTCAAGAAATTTTAAATGCAGATGTAGGCGGCGGCTTTCACGGGATTCAGATCACCTCTGGTCTATTCCAACTGTGGCGCGCCAACGGCATCACTAACTCATACCAGCTATATTGCACTGCGATCGGCGCCCTGGTAATGGCAGCTTTGATGCTGTTTGCCGGTTGGTTCCACTATCACGTCCGCGCTCCGAAACTGGAATGGTTCCAGAACGTGGAATCGATGATGAACCACCACTTGGCAGTTTTGTTAGGCTGCGGGTGCTTGGGCTTCGCAGGACAACAAATTCACGTTGCTCTGCCGATCAATGCTTGCATGGACGCGATCGATGCAGGTGCACCGCTGACAGTCGGCGGTAAGCTGATCAAAACAGTTGCCGACATCCCCCTGCCGCACGAGTGGATTTTGACACCGGGCTTGATGGCTGACATCTACCCGAGTTTCGCTAAAGGTTTAACCCCCTTCTTCACCCTCAACTGGGGCGCATATACAGACTTCCTGACCTTCAAAGGCGGTCTGAACCCCACCACAGGCGGTTTGTGGCTGACTGATACAGCACACCACCACTTAGCTTTGGCAGTGCTATTCATCGTCGCTGGTCATATGTACCGGACGAACTGGGGCATCGGCCACAGCATGAAAGAAATCCTAGAGAACCACAAAGGCCCCTTCACTGGTGAAGGTCACAAAGGTCTCTACGAAATCCTGACTAATTCTTGGCACGCGCAACTGTCGATTAACTTGGCACTGATGGGCTCTTTGAGCATCATCGTCGCCCAACATATGTACGCGATGCCTCCGTATCCGTACATCGCGACCGACTACCCGACTCAGCTATCCCTGTTCACCCACCACATGTGGATTGGCGGATTCCTGATTGTTGGAGCAGCCGCTCACGGAGCAATCTTCATGGTTCGGGATTACGATCCCGCTGGAAATGTCAACAACTTGTTGGATCGCGTGATCCGTCATAGAGATGCGATCATTTCCCACCTGAACTGGGTTTGTATATTCTTGGGCTTCCACAGCTTCGGTTTGTACGTTCACAACGACACGATGCGCGCTTTCGGTCGTCCTCAAGATTTGTTCTCGGATACCGGGATTCAGTTGCGTCCGATATTTGCCCAGTGGGTGCAAAACATCCACGCTTTGGCTCCGGGCACAACAGCGCCTAATGCTACGGAAATCGTTAGCCATGCTTTTGGCGGCGGTGCAGTAGTAGTCGCCGGCAAAGTAGCGATGATGCCGATCGAGTTGGGTACGGCGGATTTCATGATCCACCACATCCACGCTTTCACCATTCACGTTACAGTCCTGATTCTTTTGAAAGGCGTGTTGTTTGCACGCAGTTCTCGCTTGGTTCCTGACAAAGGCAACTTGGGCTTCCGGTTCCCTTGCGACGGCCCCGGCCGTGGCGGCACCTGCCAAGTTTCTGGTTGGGATCACGTGTTCCTAGGCTTGTTCTGGATGTACAACTGCATCTCGATCGTGATTTTCCACTTTAGCTGGAAAATGCAGTCGGACGTGTGGGGAACCGTCGATGCAAATGGCGAAATTTCTCACATCACCGGCGGTAACTTCGCACAAAGTGCGATCACGATCAATGGCTGGTTGCGGGACTTCCTGTGGGCGCAAGCTTCTCAGGTAATTCAGTCCTACGGTTCGGCACTGTCGGCCTACGGTTTGATGTTCCTAGCTGGACACTTCGTCTTCGCCTTCAGCTTGATGTTCCTGTTCAGCGGCCGCGGCTACTGGCAAGAACTGATTGAGTCGATTGTTTGGGCTCACAACAAGCTCAAGGTAGCTCCGTCGATTCAGCCTCGCGCTCTGAGCATTATTCAGGGTCGGGCTGTGGGTGTAGCTCACTACCTCCTAGGAGGAATTGTCACTACGTGGGCATTTTTCCTAGCGCGAATCATTTCGGTAGGGTAAACTACCCCTAGGTTTTGGATTCTCGATTTGGGAGGAATCTCCAATCGAGAATCCAAACTCCGAACCGAATCCCTTCAATTTTGTTCAGGATTCAGGATTAATCAAGGCTTATGGCAACGAAATTTCCAAAATTTAGCCAAGACCTTGCCCAAGACCCGACCACACGGCGGATCTGGTACGGGATTGCCACAGCACACGACTTTGAAAGCCACGATGGCATGACCGAAGAAAATCTTTACCAAAAGATTTTTGCTTCTCACTTCGGCCACCTAGCAATCATTTTCTTGTGGACTTCGGGCAGCCTGTTCCACGTAGCATGGCAAGGTAACTTTGAACAGTGGATTAAAGACCCTCTAAACGTCCGCCCGATCGCTCACGCGATTTGGGACCCGCAGTTCGGCGCTCCTGCAGTAGAAGCTTTCACTCAAGGGGGCGCTTCTAACCCGGTGGATATCTCTTACTCCGGTGTCTACCATTGGTGGTTCACCCAAGGGATTCGGACAAACGCCGACCTGTATCAAGGAGCTATCTTCTTGCTACTGCTGGCGGCTGTCTTCCTGTTCGCAGGTTGGTTGCACCTCCAGCCCAAGTACCGCCCCAGCTTGTCTTGGTTCAAAAATGCTGAATCTCGCCTCAACCACCACTTGGCTGGTTTGTTCGGTGTCAGCTCTTTGGCTTGGACTGGTCACATGGTTCACGTTGCTATCCCCGAATCTCGCGGACAGCACGTAGGTTGGGACAACTTCCTGTCTACCCCGCCTCACCCGGCTGGTTTGGCTCCGTTCTTCAGTGGTAACTGGGGCGTATACGCCGAGAATCCAGATGCAGCGAACCATGTCTTCGGTACTTCCGAAGGCGCTGGAACCGCAATTCTGACTTTCTTGGGCGGCTTCCACCCTCAAACAGAATCCCTGTGGCTGACAGACATCGCTCACCACCATTTGGCGATCGCAGTTCTGTTTATCGTTGCCGGTCATATGTACCGGACTAACTTCGGTATCGGTCACAGCATCAAAGAGATGTTGGATTCTAAGGCTGGTTTGGTCGGCGGCAAGAGCGAAGGGCAGTTCAACTTGCCTCACCAAGGCTTGTATGAAACCTACAACAACTCGCTGCACTTCCAACTGGCATTTCACCTCGCTGCTTTGGGCGTAATTACCTCCTTGGTAGCACAGCATATGTACGCGATGCCTCCCTACGCTTTTATAGGTAAGGACTTCACGACTCAGGCTGCGCTTTACACCCACCACCAGTACATTGCTGGATTCATCATGGTCGGCGCTTTCGCCCACGGAGCTATCTTCTTGGTGCGGGACTACGATCCTGAAGCAAACAAAGGCAACGTGCTCGATCGCGTGTTGCAGCACAAAGAAGCGATTATCTCTCACTTGAGCTGGGTGTCGCTGTTCTTGGGCTTCCACACTCTCGGCTTGTACGTTCACAATGACGTTGTAGTTGCTTTCGGAACTCCTGAAAAGCAAATCTTGATTGAACCAGTGTTCGCACAGTTCATCCAAGCTGCTCACGGAAAAGCTCTCTACGGCATGGACGTGCTGTTGTCTAACCCCGACAGCATTGCTTCTACCGCTTGGCCCAACTACGGCAACGTATGGCTCCCAGGCTGGTTGGATGCGATTAACAGCGGTACTAATTCTCTGTTCTTGGCGATCGGACCTGGCGATTTCTTGGTTCACCACGCGATCGCACTAGGCTTGCACACCACCACCTTGATCTTGGTCAAGGGCGCTCTGGATGCACGCGGTTCTAAGCTGATGCCGGACAAAAAAGACTTCGGTTATGCTTTCCCTTGCGACGGCCCCGGCCGTGGCGGTACTTGCGACATCTCTGCTTGGGACGCGATGTACCTGTCTGTATTCTGGATGTTGAACACCCTAGCTTGGGTAACGTTCTACTGGCACTGGAAGCACCTGGGTATCTGGCAAGGTAACGTGGCTCAGTTCAATGAGTCTTCTACCTACCTGATGGGCTGGTTCCGCGATTACCTCTGGCTGTATTCTTCTCAGTTGATCAACGGTTACAACCCGTATGGTACTAACAACTTGTCAGTCTGGGCTTGGATGTTCTTATTCGGACACCTTGTTTGGGCAACTGGTTTCATGTTCCTGATCTCTTGGAGAGGTTACTGGCAAGAGTTGATCGAGACTTTGGTTTGGGCTCACGAGCGCACTCCTTTGGCTAACTTGGTTCGCTGGAAAGACAAGCCTGTTGCTTTGTCGATCGTCCAAGGTCGTTTGGTTGGCTTAGTTCACTTTACTGTGGGCAACGTCCTCACTTACGCGGCCTTTGTAATTGCCTCGACAGCCGGGAAATTCGGATAACTCTGAACTCTGGTTTCTAGGTAATTAAATGAAATCCCCTGCCTTCTGGCGGGGGATTTTTTTAGGTATTTTGGTTGAGGATGGAGAGTGAAGAATATTGTTTTATAGCGAAGTTACAGCAGGAAAATATAGCCACTATTAAGAAATCCTTACTCTCGCTTTTACACATTGTTGGTGCGGATTTCTGAATCACAGCCAACAGCTTTTTCTGCTATGCTGAATCTAGTAGCTCAAACGATTGAGCAAGCACAAGTTGAGGGCGATGCGAAGCCACTATCCGGGAAGCCAAAAGAGATTTTCACCTGCCATGAGTGAAACACCCAAACTCCCCGATCGTGAAGTAATCCAAAAGACTATGAGAAATCTTCTAGGTGTCTGTCAACGGCTTGAGGCTCTAACTCTCAGTTTAGATGAACTAACGGCTATGGTAGAAGCTGATATTCGCAACAGTCCGATTAATGTTCATCGGCGAGAGAATGCGAAGCGGTTGGCTGAGTCTGTTAAGCAGGAATAAAAGTTCAATTTTATGAAACCTGTTCTGAATAAAGGGCAACTGACAACCTGGAAAGACGATCGGGGGTTTGGCTTCATTAAACCGGATGATGGCAGTAAAGAAGTTTTCTTGCAGATCAGTGCGCTGAAGGAAGCAAGTCGTCGCCCAAAAGTCGGAGATACGATTTTATACGATCGAGTTGCTGAAACAGACGGGAAAGTACGTGCAACTAGAGCATCAATTCAAGGTGTTGCACCTCGACATCAGCCCACAAACCAGAAACCAAAGAAACGGGGTGTACTCAAAACAGTTTTTGGTATTGGGATTCTGGCTGTCATTGTGCTTTTTACAATGCAGTTGAGTCGCAGTCGTTCTCTCTCTCCAATTACATCGATCGCCAAACCAGGATGTACTATCAAAGGCAACATCTCGATCGATACAGGCAATAAAGTTTATCACCTTCCAGGCATGGAAGATTACGAATCAACAGTTATCGATCCAGCTAGGGGTGAGAGATGGTTTTGCACAGAGTCAGAGGCTAAAGCCAATGGTTGGCGTAAAGCACCGAGGTAGCCATAGCATCTCAACAACCGCGCTGCACCAGAACGGATTGCTCAAGGAAGAAGCCAGAAGTTGATATCGCCCTTTTTGCTATGGTGGATTTACTCGATCGCCCAATTGACTGTGCAACTCTACGTTGAAAGCAAAAGAAAGAAAATTGAGGTGATACGCAAGCAATATTCTCAAGCCGAGATTGTTGATGTGACATCCTTCATCCGATCGACCGTGGGTAAAGTTTAGTCGCTTTTAGCGGTAAAGATGAAACTGTTGACCTGGTTTTCTTCAGCTTCAAATCTCCCCATTCACCTGCATCTGATGCACCTTGTCAGCCAATTCTTGGCGGCTTTCCTTATCGAGTGCATCAATTGCCAGCATTCCCAAGTACACGACTTCCTTCTGAGTTAGTCTGGTCGCTTGGGCTTGTTTTTGAATGACTTCCTTAATCACGGAACTGACCGCGATCGCCGTATTAGTTTTTGCCACGAAGAATAATCAACGATTAATAACTTTCCTTGATGTTACCATCATCAATCCGATTAACTGCAATAATGTTTGACTAACTACAGTTAATCATGCTATAGTGTAAAAAATACAAAAAAGCGATCGCCCCCGGTCTAGACAAATTAAGGGCGATCGACCTATTCCTCCAAAATCTCCACCAAATCCTCAATCATTACGTCAAACGTGCGAGCCAACCTGTGCAAGTAGGCAAAATTAACGGTTGTCATGCCTTGACATTGGGCGTAGTTTCTGATGGTGCTGTAACCAACGCCCGATCGATCGGAAACTTCCTTAAGTGTCCAGCCGTTCTGGGCCGCAAACTCCCGAATCCGCAACCTCACTAAGCCTTTGCTCATACTGACTTGACAAATGACAATCTGCTGTCGTTTAATATTAGATATCTGAAAAAGCGATCGCCTCTGGTCTGGACAACTAAAGGGCGATCGACCTATTCCTCCAAAACCTCAACCAAATCCTCAATCATCACATCAAAAGTCCGAGCTAACTTCCGCAGGCAAGTAAAGTCAACCATTGCCATTTCAGGACGACGAGCATAGCTTCTGACTGTGCTATAAATTACCCCGGAACGATCGGATACTTCCTTAAGCGTCCAGCCCTTCTCCGCCGCTAGTTCCCGAATTTTTAGCCTGACTAAACCCATGCTTGACAGTTGATGCAATTGCGTCGTACAATTTTATATGTAAAGAGCGATCGCCCCCCGGCCTGGAAAACTAAAGGGCGATCGTCTTTAAAACCTCATCTGGACAGATTATTTCTTTCTATCAAAAAGTGCATTTGCCATATCCAGAAGTCTACTAACCATATCCAGAGGTGTACTAGCCATGATATCAGAAACTCCGGCAAAATCGCGAACGATCGCAGAATCCAGAATAATTCATAAATCGCCAATCCTGCATCCGCTGGCGAGATTTGTTACCGAAGAAACAGTCGCACTCCTGTTCAATATCGCAGCCGACGAGATTTACCGCATCGAATGCTGTCGCTACATGGTTTACGTGCACGCCAAAGGCATCAGCCGCTTTGTCAGCTACGCTGATTTTCCCCCGATTTTAGCAGTAAAGCCGATCGCACTTCAAGATTTTGGCAGATGGTACAAACGCTGGAAAAGCAAGCTAGCACCAGCATTTTGGACTAAATTCTACACCCACAAGTTCAAAAAAGCTGTTTCAGTTGACAGCTTGCTAGAGTGGGGCCAATTGGTAGCTACTGTTAAATCGGTCATTTCTGGGGCGGCGCTGCAACAGCTACGAGGTGTCTATGCTCAAGAAAAAGATTTGATGGAGAAATTTTAAAGTGCGATCGACTTAATCCTAGTTGAACTTTCAATTAAATTTTAAAACACTTCATCCTCGATACCCAGCCACCATTCCCCCAGATTCATTAAATCTTTGTGAATGTCGGTAAGTTCTGTCATATACTCTTCAGCAGAAATCTCCGATCGCCTTTCTTGCAATTTTTTCAGCCGCAGTTGCACCAACAGCCAAGGTTTGGAAATCCCATCGGTTGCTTCGATATATTTGGCTAGCTCTTTGCTGTCCATAGTTATTGGTTATTTTTTATATCGGAATGGTTAAACCGCAGAGAACGCAGAGAACGCAGAGGAAGAGAAGAGAGAGAGAGATGAATAATTATGATGCGAACTAATCTAATATTATACTACTTTTGAAACTGATTAAAAAGCTCTCATTTTTTCTAGTCGGTTTCAACCGACTTTAACTTTGAGCCAGGGGTTTCAACCCCTGGCGGACTAACGGATTGGCGGACTTGGAAGCTAAGATGTCTGCCGCAAACATCTTTTACCTATAATCCGAAGTCTGAATATTCTTGAGCTTCGCCGCATATTTCATGCCGTATTCCGGGCGACAGAAGCGATCGATCTGAGACTCAAAGAAAGCCCGATTTGCCTTCAAATGCTTTGGATTCGGGTCATCTAAAGGATACAAAAGAGCAGTCCGTAACGCTTGAATCACCGCCGAAGTTACGCAGTACATCGATCGCTGGAATGTCACCCCAATTTGATTTAGGATATCATCTTCGCCGCGGCAGCGCTGTTTGTAGAAATCCATCAAATAAGGTGGCAGGAAATGCAGCATATCTTGTGCTAGCAAAGTCGGCGGAATCCCCGCCGTACCTACCGGGAATTTGTCTGCATAAAGCACTCCGTAGTGGAAGTCTTTTTGGTCGTCAGGAACTTCCTTCGCTTGAGCATTGTAAGATTTGGTGCCTCGGAAGGGCGAAGTGCGATAAAATACAGCCTCCACGTAAGGTAACGCTGCTTCGTAAAGCCAAGTAAAACCTTTAGATTTGGGGATGATTTCGTAGGTTTCACCGTCGATTTGGACATGGTGGTAAATGGGCCTTCCGGCGATCGCAAATATCCCATTTACTAGGAAATCCATCGCTTGCGGGACTGTGGTAATTTTCCCTTCGTCGTACAAGTCGGAAACTTCAAAAAACACCGGTGCCATTACTTCCCAGAATAAACCGAGATTGCTGTAATAAGACATTTGGCGGCACTGTTCTAAAAACATTTCGGGAAATGCTTTGTGAATTGCCAGCATGAACGGGTCTTTTTTGAAGTAAGCTTTAATTGCGCGATCGGCATTAGCTTTATATTCGTCACTGTCCAAATAAGGATCGAATTGATTGGTTGGGACGTATAAGCCCCGGTGCCAAAGCATTGACCTCATGCACTCTTCGGCAAATTCCATGTTAATGCGATCGTGCCACAAATGGTGGAACAGTCGCGGGAGTTTACCAGTTTCACCCTTCTCCATGAACTCCAAAAGTTCTGGGTGAACACTTCCAGTACCTCGCCAAATCCGCAAATCTGCACCGTCGCCTGCATAGTGATTTTGTAAATCTAAATACTCTTGCGGTAAAAAGTATTTAAAGAAAGGAAGCGGGTGTAAAAATACTCGTTCGGCGATGTAAAGCAAATCCCGCCAGTAAAAGTCCATCGGCACCGCGTAAGCTTTCCAAATAGCGATGATTTGCATCAGATTTTCCGGCGTATCTGGAATCATAGCGCCGCCCGCTTCCAGTATGTGAATTATTTCGGCAAATTCGTGTTTGGAAGGCGGTAGTTTATTTGCCGATTTCCTAGGAGTTTGTACCATTGTTTGTTACTTTTTTTGAATGAATTTGCCTATTTATAAATTGCTCTCTTCGGGAATTAGGTTATCCCAAATCTCAGGCTTTTCGGAAAGATAGCGCTGCTTTTTACAGTTATCTTCCCCGCCCTCCAGCCCAAGGCGGCGGGCCTTGTGGAGAGCGGATTTCGATAATTGATCCGTTGGATTTTGTAATAGAAAAAGCATCAAATTCGCCGTCATCCATCTCGCCAACAACGGTAATTGTTTCCCCTTCTGATAGATTAATATTGCGCCACCTGCGCGGGCCGGCATCGACTCTAACTCGACCGCTGCTGTCCTCGATAATCCACTCATTTTCATCAGCTTCTCCAAAACCGACTACTCGGCCAGAGATGGTAATTCCTGTTTTCGCTGGCAAATCACGAATTCGAGTTATAGCTTGTGCAAAAGCAGAAGTTGCCACTACTAAAAGAAGGGTTGTAACTGCGGATACACGGAAAAGTTTTTTCGGTTTCACGAGCAATCGTCTCCTGGTATTTATCTGGAGGCTCTGCGTCCAAAATCTTTCATGAAAATTGGAGGCAGAGCCTAGTAACGAGTAGATATTTGTACGGCCGCACAGGCGGACGCAAGGCAAGTGCAGAACCTATTTTAATCGCTGAGCTATCTTAGTCTCGCGTTGCGCGGACTTCGTTTGTGCAGTTTGACCTCGAATTCGGATGACGGGCGCTTCGCCACATCCGAATTTGAGGTCAAAAGCGATTTCAAGCTCCAAGTTTTCCAAGTATAGCTATTTTGGCTACTTGAGCATTTCTGTCTGCAGGCAGAGTTGCAACGATCGCATTTGTAGTAGATTCGCTCCACTTGAGCAGCCAAGCAGGTTGAATTCCCAACACAAAAATGATGCCCGCCAAAACCAGCGCCGGCATATTTTCAGCAAACGTAACTGGAGGGTAGTAAGCCGTGGCATTGTCCAACTTCCCAAAACAGGTGCGGTTGAGCAGAATCACAAAGTAAACGGCTGTTAAACCCGAAGCTAAAATGCAGATTAAAGTGGGAATTGGAAAGATAGAGAAACTGCCTTGAAATACTAAAAATTCGGCAATAAAACCCACCAAACCCGGAATGCCGGCGCTTGCCATGCCGCCCAAAACTAACAGGGAACTAGCCGTGGGTAAACCCCGCATCGGATTCATCAAACCGTTGAGCACGTCCAAATCTCGCGTGCCGACTTTGCTTTCGATGATGCCTACTAAATAAAATAGCAAAGCTAAAATTAAGCCGTGGCTTACCATTTGCCCGACTGCACCGATTAATGCCAGCTTCGTACCCGCAGCGCAGGCAACGAGGATGTAGCCCATATGCCCGATCGAACTATAGGCTACCATGCGCTTGATGTCTTTTTGGGCGATCGCGCTCAAAGCACCGTACATCACGCTCACAGTCCCGATAATCGCTAAACCGGGAGCTATAATCGACCAAGTTTCGGGAAACATCTGCAAGCCAAACCGCACTAAACCGTAAGTTCCCAACTTCGCCAGAATCCCTCCCAGCAAAATTGCTGTTGCTGGCGAAGCTTCCACGTAAGCATCCGGCAGCCAAGTGTGCAGCGGCACCAAGGGAATTTTAATTCCCAACCCAATTAGCAAAATTGTTAGCAGGATTAACTGCACATTTCTCGGCAATTCTTGAGTGGTAATCGCACTGTAATCGAAATTTAAAGAACCGCTCAGCCAAGCAACACCCAAAAATGCTGCCAGCACTAAAAGTCCCGAAACTGCCGTGTAGATCAAAAACTTCATGGCAGCGTATTCCCGCTGCTTTCCGCCCCAAATCGCAATCAACAGGTAAAAAGGAATTAATTCTACTTCGTAAAACAGTACAAACAGCAGCAAATTTTGAGACATCAAAGCTCCGGCAATACCAGCATTGATTAGCAAAATCAAAGCGTAGTAAAGCTGGGGGCGCTCCATCTTTTCGCCCGTGCCGTAAATGACTAATAGCGTCAGCAAAGCACTTAAAACCAGCAGCGGCAATGACAAGCCGTCAATGCCCAAATTGTAGCTCAAACCTAATTGTGGAATCCAAGGCAAATATTCTTGAAATTGCAGTCCCGAATTTGCTGGATCGAATTGAGTTAACAGCCAGATATTCAACAGGAAAACAACAGCAGCAAAAGCTGAGGCTATTGAACGCAGGCGCATCCCATTTATGTTTCCGGGCAGGAACCCGACTACCGCAGCGCCCAACGCGGGCAACCAGAGCAAGGCACTAAGCATAATGTGTGAAGAGTAAAGAGTAAAGAATCTATTGAGAGTTGATAGTTGATAGTCAATCTTTGAGAGTTGAGAGTTGATAGTTGATAGTTATCAAGCGTCAATTGTCAAATTTCAATTTTTCGCTGTTACAAACCCCTCGCTGTCAATTGTCAACTGTCAATTGTAGGCTGTTAAAACCCCTTGCTGTCAATTGTCAACTGTCCCAGGTCAACTAACTCTGGGGGCGGGCACGGGGGCACAGCCCCTACCAACTGTCAACTGTTAACTGTTAACTGTTAACTGTTAACTGTTTAAGACTCAACCAACCTATTGATGAGACCCGTATCTAAATCGTAATAGCCACCCACCACTTTCAGTTTATTCTCCAGAATTAACTGAGAGATCACTGGAGATGCTTTTAATTTTCTAGTTTGCAGGATAACATTTGCTTTTGAAGCATTTTCTAGATGATCGCCCGTTTGGTTTTTTGAGCTTTCTACAGCAGGCTTAATGGCGTCGAGCAAACTGCCAATTTGACCGGGAACTTGAGCACCTTTAATGGTAGCTTCTACCGCACCGCACCTTTTATGCCCGATTACCATCAGCACTTTTGCTCCCAACACCAACGTGCCAAATTCCAGGCTGCCAATTTCTTCGGGAGTCGCCACATTGCCGGCGACTCGACAGACAAATAAATCTCCAAATCCTTGGTCGAAAATAATCTCGGAAGGGAAACGGGAATCCGAACAGCCGAGAATAGCAGCAAAAGGTTTTTGAGATATGGCAACTTGGGCGAGATCGGATAAGTTTTGGTTAAAACCTCGGCGTTTTTTTTCAACAAACCGCTTGTTCCCGCTCATTAACTTTTGCAAAGCTGCATCGGGAGTCATGTCATTTTGAGCAATTGCTGGTTCGGGTGCAGCCAAATCAGCGCCTGCTCCTGCTGCGAGTATCCCTGTACCAATGGCTCCTGCGACAAATTTGAGGGAATTGCGCCGGGAAAGATTGAATTGTCTGTTGTTTGAGGTCATTTATGCTGCCTTATTTGAACGAGTTAGAAATCTTTGTTCAAGACTTCATGTTCTTAAGATTTTAGATGAAAACTATCACCTAAAATCTTTAAATTTATATCTCTTTACCCGCCTACAATCAGCGACAAGCGAGCTAGCAGCGGCCAGCTTATCAGCAGTCCCAAAACTGCAACGCCGAACAGAATTGTCAGGGCGTAAAACTGAGTTTGACCGTTAACGTTGTACTTGAGGCTTTGGCCGCCGAAAACCGTTGCAAAACCGATTAAGTTCGCGAATCCGTCAACAATATTGCGGTCGAACCAGGAGATGATTTGAGCAACTAAACCGACTGCAAATATCACAGTCACCCGGTAAAGTTTGGCAGTGTAAAAGTCGTAAGCAAAAAAGTCTTGCAAAGCTTCAGATCCAATTCGTACCGGTTTTTCCCATTTGTCGTTCAGGTAAACAAATGCTCCGGCACCGATGCCGATCGCCGTTGACAAAACTAGCAATCCAGTTGCGGTATAATTCAAACTTGCCCCCGGCAATAAATGCCACGCAGCCAGCAAGTGCGGAACGTGCAAAGTAAAGCCCATTAAAACAGTCATCGGCAAGATAAAAGGCCAGTGAACTTCCGGCGAACGTTCGGTCATTTGCTTTGGTTTGCCGCCAAAAACTAAACCGAAGACGCGCACCAAGCCAAAAGCAGTTACACCGTTGACAAACAGCACTATTGCTAACAAGGAAGGGTGAGCTTCCGACACTCCTGATGTGAAGTCTTCTAAAGCCCAGAAGCAGCCGAAGGGCGGTAGTCCCACCAATCCAGCGCTACCGACAATAAACGATATTGCCGATATTGGCCGCTTTCCCCACAAACCGCCGAGAGATCGGACATCCTGGGTGATGCTGTTCCAAACTACCGAACCGATGCTCATCACCAGCAAACCCATCGCCAAGCTGTAGGCAAATATTAATGTCAGGGCTGTCTGGGCTTGTCCGGTGCCGACGGCGATAAATACTAAGCCCATGTAAGAGCTGACTATATAGGAAAGCGTGCGCTTGATGTCAATTTGGGCGATCGCAATTAATGAAGCACCAACCGCCGTCGCAGCGCCTACAATAATAGCTGTCTTCAGTCCGATCGGCGACAAAGCAATCACCGGCTGCAACTTAATCAAAATCCAAGCACCAGTTTCCACAACTACGGTGTTCCGCAAAATTGTCGCCGGCAGCGGGCCTTCCATCGCCTCATCCAGCCACAGGTGCAAGGGAAACTGGGCGCATTTGCCCATCGGGCCGGCAATCAAAGCCAAGCTCAACAGCGTCGCTACAGTGGGGTCAAGCTTTGCAGTCTGGGCCCAAACAGCCAACTCGTCAAAATTCCAAGTTCCAGCCAGCGGCAGAATTGCGACTACCCCCATCAGCAGGAATAAGTCACCCACCCGCTTTGTTAAGAAAGCGTCGCGGGCTCCTGTCACCACCAAAGACTGATTGAACCACAGCCCGACTAACAGGTAAGTGCCCAAAGTCAGAACTTCTAAAATCATGTAGCTGAAGAATAGGGAATTGCACAGTACCAAGCCGCACATCCCCGCTTCAAACAGCCCCATCAGGGAAAAGAACCGAGCCCAGCCCCAGTCCATTTCCATGTAACCGAAAGCATAAATCTGCGCCAGCAAGTTCAGTCCGGTAATCAAAACTGTCGCCCCGACGGTGACAGCAGAGATTTCTACGGGAATGGTTAAGTCTAAACCTGCTACATTTAGCCAGGGAATCAACTGGTGTTGCGCTGGTTGGTTCCAAATAGCTGCGAGGGCGATGACGCCGTGTAAGAAAGCGAACAAGGTTAATATGGCGTTCACGTAACCGGATGGTCTTGGCCCCGTGCGGCGGGTAACTGCTGGAAACCACAGCATCGACAGAACTCCGCCGATGAGTGGATAGCAAGGTATAAACCAAACCGTCTGGAGTAAGATTTGAGCCATTGGCATTACTTGTAAAGGTTACAAAAATTTAAAATTATGAGAATAATTCCGATCGCGCTGACGACAGCAGTGAAAGCCCGAAGGCAGAAGTAAAGAAAATTTTGGGGTTTGCCTCTGAGTTTCTTCCCCTCGTCAAACCTAGCGCTTCAGAATAGACTTATTAATTTTATATTAAGTATTGCCTTAAATTTTCATATTTCTGATTCAGCATATTTATCTGTACCGATAAACTCTACTTATAGGTATATATAGGGGAGGATTGTGTACACACGAATATTTGTCGCACGCACATCTTGCACGATTTTGAGGAACAGGCCCAAAAGCCTGTTCCTCAAAATCGTGCAATTTTTTTGTGGGGAGTGGGGGTTGGGCTTCCTGCCTGCCCGTGAAATGCTTATTTAGAACAGGCAAGATGCCTGTTCCACAAAGAATTCAATTTTTTTGTGGGGAGTAGGAGTTGGGCATCCTCCCCGCCCGTGAAATGCTTATGGTCTGAAATATTAAAATCGTTCAATCTGCCAAGCTGCTAAAGGAAGTTTGGCTTGGCGCTGTCCGATCGCCCTTGCCCTAACATTCACTAGACCGATCGGCGTATTCAACAAATCTACCATATCGGCTTGGGCCATCGCACTTTTGGCAGCAGCCACAGGCAATTCCTTTAACAGCCATCTAGCCAGCCGATAAAAATATTCCGGTGCTGTCAATTCTCGCATCAAATCGACACCGTGGAGTTCGTGCAAATATTTATTAGATTCGCCGTACCGATACCATTGACTTTGCAACTGTTTTATTGTAGAACGGTGGCGGTGTCGGACGATCGCATTTTCGGCAAAATACATTTTATAGGATGTTTCCCGCAAAATCCGCCAGCACAAGTCAGCATCGCCGCCGCTGGTGAGATACGGGCGAAACAAACCTACTGTTTCTAAAACTTGCTTGCGTACAGCTAAATTGGCGGTTTGGCCGTAGGGACAAAAAGGGTGAGCGAGTGTATGTTTTTGAGATAAAGTATTTTGGCGATCGGCGTGTTGTTCTAAGATAGTTTTACCGGGCAATGCCAGTATTTCCCCAGCGCTAATTCCTACTTCTAAGTCAACAAATGGCTTAACTAAATTTTCCAGCCAGTCAGATTCCGGGCGACAGTCTGCATCGGTAAAGGCAATGATTTCGCCTGTGGATGCGCGAATTCCAAGATTGCGGGCGGCGTAGGAACTTTGAATCTGATTTTCGGTGAGGTGGCGAATAATTATTCTATCCAAATTGCCTCCCCCCCTTACTAAGGGGGGGACTGAGGGGGGGTTCAAGTTTGTAGCTGTTTGGATAATTGCTGAAGTGCGATCGCGACTGTTGTTGTCTACTATGAGATATTCTACACTTTGTGGCGGATAAGTTTGCGATCGCAGGCACTCAATTAAATCCGGCAAATCCCCCTCGCCGTTGTAAACAGGCACAACCACCGAAACTTGCGGTAAAAACGTTTTAGTCATTCACCCACAACCGTAAACGATAGCATAACTAATATTGAGTAAGATTAAACGAACGGTGAAGGTGCTAAGGACGCTAAGGAAGATAAATAAGCAAATGTAGTTTTTCCTTTGTCCTATAAGCGTCTTCGCGGTTCTTCAAATAATTAAAAACCGTTATTAAGTTTTATGGCATTAACGGGGATATAACTTGTCAAAATTATAACTTCGGACTCTTAAACAGGCAAGATGCCTGTTCCACAACTGCATTCAGTTCTTGTGGAACAGGCATCTTGCCTGTTTCTTTCCCTTAAACAGGCAAGATGCCTGTTCCACAACTGCATTCAGTTCTTGTGGAACAGGCATCTTGCCTGTTTCTTTGAAATAGTAGAAAATATCTCTTACATCCCCTGTGCAATCCGTCACGCAATCTCTTTTCAACTCTTCCCCGCAAACATCAGAACCATTAACACTAACGCCACGTTAGTTATATAAAAAATGCCAACAACCTGAGTTTCCAACCAGCCGCACAACTCTAAATGATGGTGCAGCGGAGCCATTCTTAACAGACGCTTGCCGATTCCATCCGGGCCTTTTGTAGCTTTGTAATAACCTACTTGAGCAATTACTGACAGCGTTTCAACAAAGAAAATTCCGCTGATAACTAATAATATCCAAAGGCTATTTGTTAATAAAGCTACCGCACCCAACGCACCCCCCAAAGCTAAAGCACCTGTATCGCCCATAAACACCTTGGCTGGATTGCGGTTGTGTGCTAAGAAACCGAAACAACTGCCGCTAATGCAAGCGCAAAATATCATTAATTCTGGCGAAGTTGAGGCTACAGATGCGCCCAATCCCAAAAGTGCGATCGCCCCCAAACCTCCCATCAAACCGTCAACACCATCGGTAAGATTAGTAGCATTGCTTTCGGCAACTAGCACAAAACCCGCCAGAGGCCAAAATAGCAAACCTAATGGCAATACCCAACCGAAAGGCAAAGCAACATTCGTAGAAATTGCAGGTTGATGAAACATCAGCCACAGACAAAATAGAGCAGCAAAACCTATTTGCAAAGCCAATTTCATCCGAGGTGAAATACCTTTGTTCGACTTGCGCCGCAGAATTTGCCAGTCATCGAGCCAGCCAATGAAACCGTAAGCTAAAGTTAAAGCCGATACGGCAACAACATCTGAGTTAAACTTAGACCAAAGTAAAGCGACTGCTACCCCTGCTGGTATAAAAAAGATGCCTCCCATTGTCGGGGTTCCCGCTTTTTTCAAATGGGCTTGGGGGCCGTCTTCGCGAATTATTTGTCCTGCTTTTAGTTGCTGGAGTACGGGCACAACTGCATAGCCCAAACCCGACGCAACTACAGCACAAACAACTAGCGGCATAAATAGCGATGCAGGTAAATTCAAAAATCTACCCGCTGCTACATCTAAACCGATCGCTACAGTGCCGAGCCCCAAACCCAGCAGCATGAATAAATTCTTGCCTGTAAGTTTTAAAGGCAGACTTAAAGGGATTTTCTCATCCAAAAAGTTATCCATAACACTCCTCACCACACACTATTTGAGAATAAGCAATTGACAATTGGGGAATAGGGTGCGATACAGGAGATTGAGAAATCTCTGAGTTTTTATTCCCTGTTTCCGGTTGATTTCTTCACCCTTCTACCCGTTATTCTTCGCCTATACTCACATCCTCTTCTACTTCCTCTTCTAAATCATCGTAAGGACTGTCGTCAACTGCCATCAGTTCAGAAATTTCTTCTTCGTGCAGATAGTCGGGTTCTTGGACATCCCTTGCTAACAGGCGATTGTTAGATTCCAACCAGTCTAAAAGAGAAGATTGCTGTTTTAATGGAATTACATCCGCAGGTAAATGGCGAGGAATTTGACGCAGAGATGGGTTGTACATGATTATCGGTTTTTAATGACAAAGACGCGATCGAGTAGAGGTAACGTTTTGCCGGCGAACTGCTGCTGCGATCGAGCACTTGCAAATCGGGCATTTAGCAAGGCTAAAGCATTATACCACAGGCACTGTTTGGTTCCGGATCGGATAAGATGGGAGACCCAAAAGGCGATCGCCCCCAAGCATGGGCATGAGGATAGCACTAAAATCCGCTCTTGCCAATCCTTCTTTAGCCGTAAGCATTGTACTCTAAGACGATCGTCTTTAAGATATCGCCAGACACAGGGCGATCCTGTTCTGCAAGCCTCCCTAACGGCAAGGGGTTGATTCACAACAGTCTCCTGGATTTTCATCAAAGCCTGAGCCCGAATGCCCTCTGGCTTCTTCAGTCAACTCTCAAGCAATAAATCTCAGAATGGATACAACGGCAGCGGTTTTATACAACAAAGAGGGATACCACACCGGAGGCAAAAAACTTCTGGGGCGTCATTCAGCCGGAGAAGGGTTTCTCAAAAGCTTAGTCCAACACGGAACCGCCGACTCTCTCTACTGTTGCGCCGATAGCGAAACAACCTTTAAACAGTTTTGTTCGCACATCCAACCTTGGCTGCAAACACCTCGAAAAGTCCGCTGGATTCCCATGAAACGACCGGATTTGCTATCTCAACCGGGCACAATTTACCGACCCGATCCGGTTCTGTCGCAGATGGTGTGGGCGCGCAGATTTGTCGATCAGCGGGCCTACAGCGTTTGCGGCGTTACTCACACCATCGGTACAAAATACATCATGGAGGCGATCGGCGATTTGATCGCCGCACCCATGCAGCCTTGGGACGCCCTGATCTGCACCTCTACCGCCGTGAAAACAGCAGTAGAAGGAGTTATGACGGAGTGGTCTGAATATTTAGCCCAGCGCAACGGCGGTAAACCGGAAATTTTGGTCAAATTCCCCGTTATTCCCCTCGGAGTCGATTGCAGCGCGTTTCCGCAGGGTGTGGAAGCAGTTAATAGTCGCCGCCAACTGCGACAAGAACTCGGCATTTCTCCCGAAGATATTGTGGTGTTATTTGTCGGTCGATTGACTTTTTCTGCAAAAGCTCATCCGGTACCCATGTACATCGCCCTAGAACGGGCCGCACAACAGACAAAAGCCAAAATCCACTTAATTCAAGCCGGTTGGATAGAAGATCCGAGAGAAGAACCCGACTTTAAAAATAGCGCACAAATATTTTGTCCGTCGGTGAATGCTATTTTTTTAGATGGGAGACACCCGGAAATTAGAATAAATATTTGGTCGGCGGCAGACATTTTCATTTCGCTGTCCGACAACATTCAAGAATCCTTCGGACTCACACCCATAGAAGCCATGGCGAACGGACTGCCCGCCATAGTCTCCGACTGGAACGGATACAAAGAATCTGTACGCCACGAAATAGACGGCTTCCGCATTCCCACACTCATCCCGCCGCCGGAATCTTGTTTAGATTTAGCCCTAAATTATCTTGATGGCAGCTTAAATTGGCCGACTTACATGGGTCACACTTCCCTCGCCACAGCAGTTGACATTGATGCTTGCACCCGCGCGTTGTGCCAATTAATTGAAAACCCCGAATTGAGAAAGCGGATGGGGGAAAATGCCAGACAAAGGGCGAGGGAAATTTATGATTGGAAAGTAGTAATTGCTGCTTACGAACAATTGTGGCGGGAATTAGCAGAAATTCGCCTTGCGGCACCGGAGTCAGCACCTTTAAAACCCGGGAAGCCGCCTTATCCCCTAGGCGACGATCCGTTTCGGGTATTGGGTAATTATGCGACTAGAAGTTTAAGCAAGGAGATGATGTTGAATCTGGGTGCGATCGCCACACCAGAACTTTTCAAGCAGGTACAGACAATTAGGTTTACCAGTTTTGGTGAGGATAGGAGAACATCTGTTAGCATTCAGATGGAGATATTGGACACAATTAAGCAGGAAGGTGCGATCGGCGTGGGAGAACTTATCCGACGCTACGTTAAAAACGAGCAACAATTAGCCGACCTGTATCGGACTTTGCTCTATCTGGTGAAATTTGGTATCTTAGTAATTAGTTGTTAAGCTGTCACGCATTTAAATTGCATATTCAGGGCGGGCTAGACGGCCCACCCCACAAGAATTAGATTGTTTTTTGACATTCTATTTAAATGCACAACAGCTTAATACTCTGCGGACTCGGCGATTAATATCGCTACTACACAAAATTTCCTCCCTCTCGCTTGAGACAGAAGAAAAGATCGGTCTGACTTTTGCCTCACCTTCGATAATTAATCCGTGTATTCGTGTCAAAATCCGTGTTCTTCCTTCTTAAAAAATCATGCTGAGAAAATCTGCACTCTTAGAGATAATTGCTGGTAAGAATCGAGGTTTGCTGGCTACGGCTAGCGACAGACAAGCGATTTTAAGTGCGATCGCCCAATTGGAAGATTACAACCCCACACCACGCCCTGTGGAAGCCGGAGAGCTTTTAAATGGTGATTGGCGGTTATTGTACACCACCAGCCGCGAACTCCTGAATCTCGACAGTTTTCCATTGGTGAAATTGGGTCAAATTTATCAATCTATCCGCGTCAAAGAATCTAAAATTTACAACATTGGCGAACTTTACGGATTGCCTTATCTGGAAGGAATTGTCAGTGTAGCGGCAAGATTTGAGCCTACTTCCGAACGGCGAGTGCAGGTGAAGTTTGAGCGGTCTATAGTAGGTTTAAGCAGGTTGATTGGCTATGAATATCCGGGGAAGTTTATCGATGAGATTGAGTCTGGGAAAAAGTTCGCTGCTGTAGATTTCGGGCTGGATACTCGCGAACAGCAGGGATGGCTGGATATTACTTATTTGGATAAAGATTTGCGGATTGGACGGGGGAATAAAGACAGTGTTTTTGTATTGACAAAAGAGTGACTTATTATTGGCTGTAGGGGCGGGTTTTACCAACCATCATCGCCTCAAACCAACAATCTCAAAAACCCGCCCCGGCCCAATTGCTTCATAAACAGACCCTACAGGTAGATGGGATTTGCCCTTGGGTGGGGGCGGGTTTAAAAGATTATCGATTTGAGATAATTATTGTCTGTAAAACCCACCCCTACAAGACTTTACTTATATAATAAATTCGATAAACACCGCATCAAAATCAAAGAAACCGGGTTTTTTGCGGTTTTTGTGGTGTAACGAATATTTTCGCAAAAACCCGGTTTCTGGGAACCCAAAGGGATAGCTATTCCCAAGGAAAATCCGGTATCACCTCATCAATTTCAGCCATAATTTGCATTGTCTCTTTCAAAGCAACCACGACGCGCTGATAGTGCAACACCTCATCAAAAGATAAACTGCGATTGGCTTTTTTGCGGTCTTTCAACCATTTATCTAATACTTGATATCCACCTATTTTAAACCCCCAAACTTCGGGGAAAACACCTTCAAAATATTGCTGTTTGTTAATATAAACCCGCCGTTCTGATTCATTGTAAGTAACTTGAGTAACAGCATTATCGCCACTCACAGGATATTTAGTAATTACCTTATTTAATTTTTTCGATTTCATCAAGTGCAGTGCTACCAATTCCTCACCTTTATTGGCGAGTGTTTGAAAAAGTTCATTGTCGGAAGTTAACGGTAAGCGGGGAAAGTCTATTTTCAGGAATTCTGCATAACGCTGGCGGTAGGTAGGACTGTGAAAGACAGCATAGGCGTAATAAAAGATTGCTTCGGGAGTTGGTACATAGCCTAGTTTTTGACGAACTGCACTGAGAAAGTTTTGGGAGAAATTGGGAGTGCGATCGGTAAATAAATTACCTTGTTCGTTTTTAGTATCGGGGTAAGTATAGAGAGGAAACAGATAACCGCGCTCTCGGCTCTTATTAGAAACGTAACAATCATCAGTAAAATTATTGGTTACTAAAGAATGCTGCCATGATTCGCTTACGATCTGACGGCACATATACATTCCTAAGTTTTCACCTGTCAGCATATGACGCATTACTTCAAAGCGAGGCATGCACAGAAAGCCTCTCGTCTTTCCCGTATAGTAGGTGTAGCGTTTGTCAAAAGGACGGTATAAGATAGGGACAATCTTAGAGTCTTCAAGGTTATTGCTGCGTAAATCATCTTGAGCAAGTGATACTTGCCAATCTCGCGAATCTTTCCCCAGTTCATACTTTTTCCTAGCTTCCTCAACAGGAAGTGACACAAAATCTTTAACTGTTTCTTTTACTTGTTGAACTGACCATTTGATTGTCAGATCATCCCTAGCAGTTACAATACCAACTGAGTTTACAGGCATGATATCTGTGATTTTCCAGCCCTCGTTATACTCAGCAAATAAATCTCGATTTTGCGGAACCAATAAATAAAAAGGTGATTGAGGATGAATTATTTTCCATTCAGTTGAGTCAACATCTAGGAAATTTAAAGCTTCATATTTAGAAGTTCGACTTCCCCATAATTCCCCATGATGAACTTTTGCCGGAGTAGACTTACCAGGTTCTTTGATAAAAATGCCAATACTGACTCCCTGCTGAATATCAAACACATTTTGGTCAGATGAACCATCAGGAGAAACTTCTTTCTTTTTAGAATTACCGTGCAAATCTAAAACATAAATATCAGTAAAAGTTTGCATCAAATTTTGACGCATTCCCCGAAAAGTCGGGTTATCGAGATAACCGTGATTAGTCACAAAAGCCAAAACACCAAACCCCGTTTGACTAACTCGCCACTGTCCAAAACGAATAAATTTTACATAATCATCTTGCAGCCATTTAGAATTGCGCTCTTTCAGCGGTACACCAGCAACATAATAGTAATCTTTTACCAATCCTGCTATCCATTCACTCTTATTAGCAGAATGACCAGAATAAGGAGGATTTCCCAACACAACCATCACCGGGACATCCCGCTTAATTGCTGAAGCTTCATTAGCTTCTTGCGCCACAAATTGAGCAAAGAGAACCTCTGATTTTTTTAAAGCTTCATCTAAAGTATTCGTGAGATAAACTCCTAAACGCTGTTTGCTGCTAAACTCATAGCCGAGATTTTGCAGTTGCAAACCGAGTTTGAGATGTGCTATGGCATAGGGAGCCATTAACAACTCAAAACCAAATAATCGGTTTAATAAATTCTCCTGTACATACTGATTCCAACTCCCAGATATTCCCATATCTGCCAAATTTTGATAAATGCGATCGACAACTCCGTAAAGAAAAGTACCCGTACCCGTTGCCGGATCGAGAATTTGAACTCGCGGCTGTTGCGTATCTGGATTTTTGCTATTATCTGCCAATCCTAAAGGTAGATTAAAACGGTTTTTCAGGATAGCATCGACAGAGCGAACAATATACGAAACAACGGGTTCAGGAGTATAATAAACGCCGCGACTTTTCCGCAAAGCTGAATTATAAGCTGCCAGAAAGGTTTCGTAAAAATGAACAACTGGATCGGATTGCCGAGTGCGGCTACCAAAGTTTTCCAGAATAGCAGTCATGTCAACTCGCCCTAGTAGCTCGACTAAATCATCTATTGCCCAATTAATTTTACTGAGTAAATCCGTCTCGATAATACTGTTAAATAATCGCCGCAAAAACGGATTAGTGGCTGGGATGTACGTACCCGCTGTCCGGCGGTCAAAAACTTGATTTCCGGGATTTTGAGCGTGACCGACTCGCGCTGCAAATAAACCGTAGGAAATAGTTTGAGCGTACATATCTGCAAAAGCCGCATCGTTGAGATCCGGCAGCAATATCTCATTAAAACCGCGCTTGAGTTGATGTAATTCTCCGGTTTCAGTTTCGATTTGCAAAGCTGATTCTGTAGCGAGTAAAATTGATTTAGTTAAGCGCGCCATCTGCTTTGCCAAATCTTCAGGACTGTTAATGGCTGCACCGGCGAAATTAAGAAATCCCTCGATTAATTCAAGAGTTTTGTCAGAATTGCAGAGAGTAATTTCGTTTCCTGTTCTTTCGGCTAAAACTGCTGTTAATCTGACTTTCCCCTCAACATACCAGCGAAACTCTAGATAATTCGTGAGAATTAAATTACCGTTTAACGATTCTCGATATCGCTGCAATTGTTCTGTTTTTTCAACAGGATTCAAATCTAACCCGACATCCTTAGCTTCCACATAACCGACGAGTAAATCCCTGCGCCTGACAGTAAAATCTGGAACACCAGCTTTATTACCTTTTTCTTCTATGATTGCTACCAAACTAGCCGCCGGATTATCGAGTAAATTCTTGATAGTTGGGTAATGGGTGCGCTCGCTTCCCCGCAATAGATTGCTCTGAATTGACTGGATGTAGGTATCAAAACGCATTTGCTTCGCGGTTAACGGTATGAATCATTATATAATAATGGTAAGTGTAGGGCGATCGCCCTTTCATCCAAAAAATCTAACTGAAGTACGCGCGAGCGCAGCTATCCCGTAGGGAATCGCCTACAATAGAATCAACACTTCTCCTCTCAAGCGCTATGCAAATTGTTTTGTCACCTGAAGTCGAAGCCCTCGTGCAGCGTCAACTCACAACTGGCAAATACAAAAGTGCGATCGAAGTCATCCTCGCAGCCATTCAACTGCTTGAACAACAGGAAGACATTTATCAAGGAAGACTGCAAGAACTCCAACGAGACGCACTAATTGGACATCTTGCATCCCAACGCGGTGAAGTCGTAGACGGTGCAACCGCAATGTCACAAATCCGCGCCAACTTGCGATCGCGCTACACTTCATCAGAAGCATGACTCCACGATTTCGCCTCACCGAACCTGCAATTCAAGATATCGAGCAAATTGCAGACTACATCGCTCGTCAATCGGGACTCGATAAAGCCGATCGATTTTTAAGCAATCTCGACGCAAAATTTGCCAAAATTGCTCAGTTTCCCAACCTTGGACGACAACGAGACGAGATTTTACCAAGTCTACGCAGTCTCCCGATGGATAACTATCTTATACTCTATATGCCGATCGGACAGGATGTAGAAATATTTCGAGTTGTCAGTGGTTATCGAGATTTATCAGCCCTGTTCACCGATGTTGATGATTGAATTTAATTCATCTCAGAACAAGAGATAATTTGGGCGCACAAACTGTTACGAATTTTTCATAAGCGGTATAACAAAACCATACCAAAACCCCAACAAAATCACACCCAAAAATGCTCCGACTCTCCCAAACCCAACTCAAAATCCTCGAAGAATGCCCCCGCAAATTTCAACACAGCTACCTCGAACTACTCGCCACCACCGCCTCCCCAGAACACAAAGAAAAACTCACATGGGGAAGCCACTTTCACCTATTAATGCAGCAGCGAGAACTCGGACTTCCCATTGAATTTATCATCCAACAAGACCCCGAACTGGGACGATGTGTGGCAGCATTTATCAACACCGCACCCGAACTTTTCGCCAATTCAGAAAATAGCGACAACATTTTCCGCCAAGCCGAACACCCCCGCACCCTAATTTTCCAAGACTACCTATTCACCGTTATCTATGACTTGCTAATAGCCGAACCAAACTCCGCCCAAATTCTCGACTGGAAAACCTATCCCCGCCCTCAAAAATCAAAATGGATAGCCGAAAGTTGGCAAACTCGGCTCTATTTATACGTCTTAGTAGAAACCAGCGACTATTCCCCCGAACAAGTTTCCATGACATACTGGTTTGTACAATTGCAAGGAGAAGAACCGCCGCAAAAACTCACATTTTATTACAACCAAACAGAACACGATCGCACAAAACAAGATTTAACCCACCTATTGCAGCAGCTAACCGACTGGCGACAGCGCTATACCGAAGGCGGCGAATTCTTACCCCAAGTAGAAATTAGTTCCAATCTTTGCGATTCCTGTCAATTCGCCACTCGCTGCAACCGCACAGCAGACACCCAAGCTTCCTCACCCAATCTTTCCGTAGAAACTCCCACAGATTGGCTGCCAAATCTTGCTATCATTGAGGAAATTTCGATTTAATTCAAATTTTTTACTATGCCAACTATTAGTCGCCCGGTCGGGGCGGGTTTATAGATATTGTGGATGTGAATGAAAGATTGTTGGTGAACCCGCCCCTTGTATCTTAAAAGAGACAAGCTATCAAACCGCAAAATGCAGGCTATCGAACCGCAGACAC
>NZ_JAUBRP010000158.1:0-2283 GCF_036701935.1 Microcoleus sp. M2_D5
ACTAATGGGATAAATGTCAAGCCCGATTTGATCATTATTTCTGGGTTGGCCGCTGATGGAGGCAATTTAATTAAGCAGTTGCGGGAGTTGGGTTACACAGGCGTTATCATTGGGGGCAACGGTCTGAATACTTCTAATGTATTTCCTGTTTGCAAGGCTCTTTGCGATGGGGTTTTGATTGCTAGCCCTGTCAAAGTGCTCCTTATTCAGGCATTTTTGTGAATCTTGAACGGCAATAGTCGAGTCGTGAAAAGCTTGGCAACTCTACGAGTAAACTTAGATCGGCGACCAGTGCCGTTCTCTTTGACTTTGGGATCTCGGTATAATGGTTGAAGCTATCTATGACCAAAGATGTCAAATGGGTTCTATAATAGTGCTTCATCGGTGTCACGAATGGTGAGGAAAAATCAATGGAGAAAGGATTCGAGCGTGTTGTGAATGAGGCAAAATCATCACCGAAACCCGACAGGTCTCAACCGCTCTCCATGCAACACTTACTGCGCCTTCAACTTATTTTGATGACATACCCGATCCAAGAGTAGAGCGAACAAAACAACATTTACTTAAAGACATTCTGGTCATTACCATATTAGCTGTGATCGCCGGTGCCTAGGGGTGGGAAGACATCGAAAATTATGGACTCAGCAAGCAGCAATGGGCGTGAAAAAATTTTAGAGTTACCAAATGGTATCCCCAGCGATGATACATTTCGTCGGGTGTTTGAAAAACTAGACCCCAAAGTTTTAGAGCAGAAGTTATCGCAAGGGTTGCAACAAATTACGGGTTCAGTCTTCCAAGAAATTATCCCCATAGATGGCAAAAGTTTGCGAGGTTCTTACGATAGAGAGAAAGGTTTAAAAAACTTACATTTAGTGACAGCTTGGGCGAGCGAACAGCGTTTGGTACTCGGGCAAGTCAAAGTAGAAGACCATTCCAATGAAATTACAGCAATTCCAGCCCTACTAGAACTACTAGACATTGCCGGGGCGATTATCACCATTGATGCGATGGGGACTCAAACAGAGATAGTCCGACTGATTCGTCAGAAAAAAGCCGATTATGTCGTGGCACTAAAAAGCAACCCTCCCACTCTTTACAATAAGCGTGAAAGACTGGTTTGAGACTGCAAAAACTCAGGATTTCCTAGGGCGTGAAGTGAGTTAGGATTCCCGAACCGAAAAGGGACATCATCGCCTCAAAACTCGAAAAGTCTGGGCGGTATCAGTTGCCTAATTAGGAGGACTTTACAAGCGAGAGCAATGGGCCGGATTACGCACTATTGTGATGGTCGAAAGAGTTCGTCATCTCTGGAACAAAACCACTCACGAAGTACAGTTTAACCTAAGTTCTTTACCAGTAGATGCTAAAGCGGAATGGTCGTGCGATGCGTCAACATTGGAGCATTGAAAACCAAGTGCATTGGAGTTTAGATGTGACTTTTAATGAAGATAAATCCCGGATTCGCTCGTTAAACAGTCCTCAGAACTTCGCTCTGGTAAAACGGATTGCCCTTAATGCGGTCAACCAATAAACCACTCTCCAGCGTAGCCTGCGACAAAAAATCAAACGGGCTGCGATGAACAATGACTATATGATGCAAATTCTCAAGTGCTTTTGTCAAGCATGATTGAGATGCTCTTACCCTGCGATACGATAAAGAAGAATCTTTAAGTTCTATCGCTTCTGGAACAGTGGAATCAACGATTAAACGGATTGGACTCAGGGTGAAATTATCGGGAGCGCAGTGGAATATCGAGAGTGTTTCCTCTATCCTTTCTCTTCGCTGTGCTTATCTCAATGGTCAACTTTATACTTGATGTATCTGCAAAAGTGAGATGCACCCCAAAGCGTAAAGCGTGTCTGTAGCTTCTAATAATGGTTAATTTATCTCAAAATATACTCACCACTGATGAACAGTGTTGAATAAAATACGTTCCCCTGATGGTACTCAGGCATGGGATACTTTTATGTCTCTTGTTGCTACTACTCGTCAGTTGGGAATCAGTTTTTTTTAATTATGTCCGTGACCGAATTTCTCCACTTGGAATTATTCCCTCTCTATCTACTATTATTCGCTCCAAGTCTTCTCTTCATCCCTTGGGCAAGTCGGTGGCAACTAGAATAACTGCTACCCCTACTTATTGAGCCGATACAAAAAAAGTCTATGGTGAAAGACCAGGAAAACGGGGAAAGAGAGAAAATTTAGTAAGCTGCTACGCAGCTAAACCGGATAAAATAGCATTGCCTTTATTTTTGATTTTTCGATCCCATTTAATAACCAGT
>NZ_JAUBRP010000047.1:0-48301 GCF_036701935.1 Microcoleus sp. M2_D5
GAAAAATCTTCTCTTCATCCCTTGGGCAAGTCGGTGGCAACTAGAATAACTGCTACCCCTACTTATTGAGCCGATACAATATGGTGTTCCTCAAAAACTTGGCAAAAATTTACTTCAGGAACAGGAAGTTTCACTTCTTTTAGATGGTTTAGATGAATTAGCATCAGAGCGTCAGAAAAAATGCGTACAAGCTATTAACCAATTTATGGAAAGTGAGGAACGTCCTCTTTACATAGTTGTATGCAGTCGTAGTGAGGAGTATAAGTTATGGAAAACTCCTCTAAAATTAAATGGTGCATTCTGTTTATCATCATTAACTCAAGCACAAATACAGCAATACCTAACCAGAGTTAAACTATCTGATTTATGGGAAAAAATTAATAAATTTCCTGTGATATTAGAATTAATTAAGACCCCATTGTTTTTAAGTATGATGACTATGGCATACGAATCACTTTCAATTGATGAATGGGGAAGCTATACAACAAAAGAAACTTGTCGCGAATATTTATTAAAAGTTTATGTGGAAAGAATGTTGACACGGAAAATCAAGAATTTATGGTATCCTGTAAATAAAGAACCCAAGATTGGGGAAGTTAAGTATTGGTTGAGTTGGTTAGCTAATTATCTTAAATTTAGCAGTGAATTTTATATAGAAAATTTACAACCTAACTGTTTAGAAAATTCAACACATAAAATAATCTATCTAACTTTAACAAATGATTCTTTATGGATCAAAATATATTCTTTAATGGTTATTTTTTTATTGTCATTCGTTGTTGGATTTTTGGTGCTGTTCAATTTGAATTTTGCACCTTTTACAGTTTTTACTGGTTGGATAATTTTTCTATGTGGGTTATGTGTATATTTCGATTGGGAATTATGGCTGATGTTCCCTAGTTTAATTTCATTAGGAATGTTATTTCCCAATTTTTTTAGCTTTTTGCTGTCAAACCAAGCAAGTAAAGTAATATTTTACTTTGTATTAGTATTATTCCCTTTTATTTATTCTCTTTTTAAAGTGTTACTTGTATTGACATTACATTTTGAGTACAATAATTCTCATAATTGGCTAAAAAAATGTTTCGGTAAGAACTATGTAAATGATATTGGCACAATATATATTCTTGATTCTCTAAAGTGGTCTTGGGATGATGCCAAGAAAAAATTTATGGGTATTTTTGTAAAAAGCATAGGTTTTTTTCTAGTTTTGATAGGATCTTTTTCTTCTTATTCTTTGGTACAATACCTACAGCTTGGGAAGCTGCCACATTGGAAGGGATTTATTTTGATATTGCTCTTATTAATAGGATCAGCTACGATCTGTGGATTCATAGCTACTATTACAGGAATATTTGATGGGCTAAGGTTTAAGGAATTAGAATTAGAAGAAAAAAAGATTCCTAATCAAGGTATTTATTCTTCATTGATAAATACTTTTCGGGTTATTGTTTTTTATACTGTTCCCAGTAGTTTATTCTTTTCGATATTAAATTTATTCTTTTTAATCCTTGGTTCTTTATTAAGAGATGAATTTAACCTAATATATAGCATAAAAAATGTATTTTTATATGGAGTTTATTTAGGTATTATATTTGGATTTATGTTATCAATGATGCCAATGCCAGTAATTGAAAGTTACTATGAAGACTCCATAACCTCCATTAGAATATCTTTTAAAGGTTTTCTATCGGGTAAAGGTTTTCAATTAGCTAAAGTTGTAATCCAGCATTTTATATTACGTTTTCTTCTTTGGTTTAATGGTCATATTCCCTGGAACTATGCCCGTTTTCTTAACTATGCTACCGAGCGTATGTTGTTGCAAAGGGTAGGGGGACGTTATCGGTTTATCCATAGATTCTTACAAGAGTATTTTGCTAACATCAAATGAAATTAATCATTTTTCGGACTATTTTATTTATAATTAAGTTGTCTGTAGAATTAATGCTCTGGAATATGACCGAAAACCCCTTTCGTCGAAGTCCCCACCCGCCAGAATCAACTTTAAAAATTATTTGGAGAAAAGGTTGGAAAATATAATCTTCAGTCAGTCATCAAGCGATACTTATTGTCAAAGAGAGTCAGGAAACTATACCAGCAATCCCAGAACAACCAGAGATTTCTGCACCGGAAACAGAGGATTCTGGTATAATGGAAACAGCACTACAACTAACTGAGCAAACAAGCGAAGGAATTCTATCTGCCCCGCATCCAGAATTGATAGAGGCAATAGAAGATGAGGTGGAAGCTGCAAAAGCAGTGATGCAAGCTACCAATAAATATGAGGCAACTTGCGATCGCCAATTCATCCTGACATCGGAATATTTTCCAGTGACGCGGCGGCAGATGAAGCAAAGTTGGCGTTACTTGCGCCGTCCCGTGCGGGAAGGGCCGCCCGTAGAATTGGATGTGGAAGCCACAGTTAACCAGATTGGGCGACAGGGCATTTTGTTAAGTCCGGTGTTGGTGCCGCGGCGGGTAAATCGATCGCAATTACTGTTATTAATTGATCGCGACGGTTCGATGGTGCCCTTCCACGATTTGTCCCAGCGGTTGGCAGAAACGGCGGTGCGAGGCGGGCGTTTGGGGAATGCTGGCATTTATTATTTTCAGAATTGTCCGGTGGATTATCTATACCATGACCCCTATCAGTTGGAAGCAGAGAAAATCGATCGCTTGCTGGCTAACCTGCGGCCTGAGAAGTCTGCTATGTTAATTTTTAGCGATGCTGGGGCGGCTCGCGGGGGTTACAGTGAGGAAAGGGTGGAGTTGACGGCGGCGTTTCTCCAACAGATTAAGGCAAAGGTGCGGTATGTAGCTTGGCTAAATCCGATGCCGGAGTCGCGCTGGGAGGGGACGACTGCGGGTAAGGTGGCGCGTTTAGTGCCGATGTTTGAGATGGCGCGCCAGGGATTGCAGGATGCGATCGGCTTGTTGCGGGGAAAAAGTCAGAGTTCGGTTTTTGTTGGGACTGAATAAGGGGGATGAAATGAAACCTGAAGTAGCCCGCAGACGAATTGAAGCTTTCGAGAGGCGTTTTGGAAAAACGCACTTAATTTTTGCGTGTCATGCGGCGTTTCCCTTGGCTTTGACACCGGATTTGTTATATAAGTTGTGGGCTAGTTTCCAGCGAGACATTCACGGGTTTGTGTTAGGAATTCCTTGGGTAGCTGTGGCGGATTTGCTACTTTCGAGTTTGTGCGATGAGGTAGGGCGAGAACTCTATGAAATGGATACAGCGGTACGAAATTCGCTGTTGAATCGGTTGAAAGAGAATGAGAATTTTGGGCAGCAGCGGATTAATGAGTTGTCTGATTTTCTGTTAGTTTATGTGCGGCAGCAACTTCAAAGTAATGACCAAGAGGTGCGAGATTTTGCTCAGGCGCAGCGGTGGACAGCTTTGGCCTATACCAGACCGAGTGAGGCGGCGCGTGAATTGGCATTAGCATTAAAGAATGCTTATCAGCAGGATAGGTCTGAAGTGGTGCGGATGGCTTCGTTAGTAGAGACTTTTGCAGAACCATTGGCAGAATTTGAGCCCTTATTAGTTTACGCGCGCAGTATTGATAAGTTTACTCGCGGTGATTTGGCAGGTACAGTCGCTCAGCCCAATCAAGTATCTGCGCCCCAAAAAAAGGTAGCACCTGCTGGAGTAAAGTTGAATATTACTCCAAGTTTACCTATTAAAACAGTCTCTAAACGACCTCTCATAGCTAACCGATATCAAGTTATTCGACAAGTAAGCAAAGGAGGTTTCAGTCGTATTTATGAAGTGGATGATAGAGGTACTATCAAAATTCTAAAAATTTTAAAACTTGATGCTGTAGACGAGGAACACAAAGGCAAGTTAGTCGAATCATTTAAACAAGAAGCCGATATATTATGTCGTTTGCGCCATCCAGGAATTCCGAGAGCCGAGCGCGATGGCTATTTTACCTTGATTACCAAAGGAAAATTAGAACGAGTACACTGTTTTGTTATGGAAAAAATAAATGGAGTTAATTTAGAGCAATGGCTGATTAAAAGAAACCGACCTATTAATGAATATTTAGCTATTAACTGGTTAAAACAACTAGCATATATCCTCGATCAAGTCCACCGTTTAAATTATTTTCATCGAGATATCAAACCGAGTAACATTATGGTTCAACCAAATGGTAAGTTAGTCTTGATTGACTTTGGTGCAGTTAGGGAAGTCACAGCTACCTATTTTGCAAAAGTTGGTCAAGGGGGAAGTGTTACAGTGATTATTTCTCCAGGTTACACGCCACCAGAGCAGGCGAATGGTAAAGCTGTTCCTCAATCTGATTTTTTTGCCCTCGGTCGCACTTTTGTCCATTTGCTAACAGGCAAATCCCCTACTGCTTTTCCAGAGAATCCACGAACAGGTAGATTGATGTGGCGAAAAGTAGCACCCCATATTTCAGATCCTTTTGCTAATGTAATCGATTACTTGATGGCACCTTTTCCGGGTAACAGACCGCAGAGCCCGCAAGTGATTTTGCAATGTATACATGAGATAATTGTAGAACAGCAATTTTCAAAATTGACTAATTTGGAAAAGGATATTATGTACAAATTGGCTTCAGACGCAGCTCCCGTTTCCGTGGAAACTTTGCGAATATTTTTTCCAAAAGTAGCATCAAAATTAATTGATAATTTGCAATCTCTAGTAGCTCGTTCCCTAATCAAAAAAGTGAAAGTTGGCAGCGAGATACTTTTTACGCTAGAACCAGAGATTAGGGAGGATGTGGTGAGAAAGCTGAATCTACCGAAAAAATGAGGTGCGTTCTCCCTTTTTACTACGCTGATTATTCTCACAATTCCCAAACTACATGATACAAACAACAGTAATGATCGCGCGAGCCATTGAGGTTAATGTTGCGATTCTTCATGTTTCCCTTCAGGACTAATCGTGAGATCGAAATAGCTATGCCCTCTCTTCCATTGACTAAACTATGAGTGACAGCACCAGCTCAGAAAGTCTGGCTGAAGTTAGAGATACCCCAGACAAACCCATTACAGAACCTCGTCTGTACCAGAGTAGACCGATCGCCCCTGTTGCGACACCCCCTCCTATGGTATCCAGCCTCCACGCACAACTGAGAACAGACTTGTGGCAGCAATACCCTTCAGGTGTCGGCTACTTCCAACACCGAGCCAAGGGCAACCCCAACAACATCATCGAGCACTACATCGCCAACCCCGGCGACATCACGCTGCTGCCCTTAGACGAGGCCATGCAAATTATTGACAAGTTTGGGCTGACCGCTGCCAAGTTACACCTGATTTTTGCCGCTCATATTATGAGACAAGAAGAGCCGTGGGAAAGCTTATTCACTCTCGAAGGCAGTGACTTAATCAAGGAAATGGGCTGGGACAAACGCACAGACTTGCCCGCGTCTAAAAAACTGAATGAACTAGCTAAAACAGCGTATGCTCTAGGTTGCCTAGCAATCAAAGCCACATGGGTTGAAGGCAAACACAAAAAAGGTGGAATTAGAGCCAGCGTTGACACCTCGCGAATGTGGAATATTCAAATTCAGTTAACAGGTCAGCAGAATCTGGAGGGCAAAATAGAGCAGCCTGATGAAGTCTACATCACAGTCCAACCGGGGCTCTGGACTCATGCCTTCTTGAACAAAGCAGGTTACTTCGCCAAAGAAGCCTTGTATCAGTTTGGCTATTTAGCCCAGGAGATTCTCAAAATCGATGCCTACCATGATGAACTGGCTTTGCGCTTAGCACTTCATCTGACGATGGAAAGCCGATTTCACACCAGTGGCAGTTACAAAGTGGAAACCCTTCTAAAAGCGCTCCTATCCCAAACGGTAATCGATATAGCCCGGTCTGACCGTAGAAAAGCTTACACGCTGATGAATAGCTGGAATCACACCCTGGAAGTGCTGTTGAAACTCCAGCGAGCGTTTCAAATCGAGTTTGACCAAGAGACCTACCCAGAATGGCTGAGACCCGGTAGCAAGGATCGAAAAAAACGAGGATACTTTGACACGCTATTGGCAGCCAAAATTACCATCCATCCGCCAGCACCTATCCCCCAACTCCTGGCAAGCAAAGCTGAACTCAAACAGGTTCAACCCCGCCTGAAAGAAGCTCCCAAACCTAAACTGACAAGCAATGAGATAAAAGAAGCAAGAACAGCCAAAGGTTGGACTCAAGCACAATTGGCTGGCTGGCTAGGGGTGTCGCAGCGTTATGTATCCATGTTGGAACGTGGGGAGCGAATCCCTGCACCAGAACTGGAATCCCAAATCTGGCATCTGTTAAGCATTTCAGATTGACATATTTAGGACTTACGCACAGCCTCAATATACGGTGTGAAAGTAGGGGCAACCCCCCCTGAAGAGCCTCTATCCTGATGATGCTTAGCCTTAGTCCTAATTTGACATACTCCCCGCTAGTCAAGAGACGGGGATTCTACGCTCAAACAGCGACAGCAAGCAGAGCTTGACTAACATCGCCATCACCTTAGTTTTTTGCCCGGTTCAAGGGCTGTAGCCTCTGTATTCTCGTCCATCAAACTCAGGTGATGACCACTAGCCCTGTCTGGCGTGAGGAACGAGGTTACTAAGTTTCAGCGTTTTGATTGTGAGTCCAAGTTCCGAAAAACAATTTTTTTTGATCGAAGTCTCAAAAACCCGAACGTGAAATAGCGGTTTTATCCTTTTTCTCCGGTTCAGATTTAACACGCCAGACAGGGCTAGGTGATGACCACCCGTGTGTCCAGGACATAACTCTCACCAAAGCGACCCTACAAACCCACCTTTCCCGGCTGGTTTTTTTTTCAGCAAAGAATGCTCGGACTGTTCTGAAACTTGTTCTAAAAAAAATAGGTATTTAAAATCGCTCTCAAATCCATACCCCATATAAGTTTGACCGTTAGAACAAAACCTCTAGAATGCCGCGACAAAACCTCTAGAATGCCGCGACAAAACCTCTAGAATGCCGCGACAAGTCATTTTTGAAACTCTTACCACGTAAAGTTTTCAGCTTTTAGAACAACTCTGATCAGTCTTATTAGACTGATTCGCCACCAAATCCCGTATCGGCTGGTCTGGCAGGATTGAAAAAATAGTCGCGCACCCTTTCTCATCTTTTAGCGGGGCGGTCAGTCTCAACACTGCTGGATTTAGGACAACTGCATCGCTACAAAAAAGCGATCGCAAAAGTACAAGACCTTAAAACCGCTTCGCTAAAGTTTGCCGATAGTTCAAGCGACGGCGCTATGAATCGAGTTCCGGCGGAACTACTACCACACCTGGTTGTTGAAGCCAACCCGAAATCCTGTTGAGTGCAGCGAGCGCTGCATTCGCGCTCAATAGCCCGCGGTCAAATTCACAACAACCGCTCTGGCAAACCTTGCGGCTGTCACAGTCGCATGAAGGGACATTTACGCTCATTTTTACCCCGGAATAAAAAATGGTTGCAGATACAACTACCTGGCACAAACCGCCATTCGCCCGACACGCCGCAGTTTACGAAGCCCTAGCCGACATACTAGAAGGCGCTACCCCCAGCGCCCTCAAACTCGCCCTTTACCTGTACAGAACCTGCATCGGTGGCAAACCAGAGGAAATCGACATCAATTGCATCCCCTTGGGCGAAAAACGAGCCACAAGAGTCCGCAACGGCAAGCCCTACAGCCCCAACACCAGGCGGGCAGCCCTCAAACAACTCGAAAAACTTGGTTTGGTCAAAATCCTTAAAAACTATGGGTGCGGCATTTTCCGCATAGCAGTGCAGCACCTGGGCGACGTTCGCCCCTTCACTCACACCAATTCAAAATTCCAAAAACTGAGCAAACCGTCAAAAAATCGACTGAACCAACCAAAAATTGAGCAAACAGGGGGTTCAAACCCTGATGGTGCCGTACTCTTTACAGAGGATAAAAAAGAACAGCAAAGCACTGAAAATGTTGCTGCTGTTTTTTTTAATTTTTCTCAAGAGGAAGAAAATTTAACATCACCAGATAAAAAACCACAGCTTGTAACTGGGATCAAATCTAAAAGCACTGAATTAAATAAAAATTCAGAACAAGAACTAAAAACCCCTAGTGAAAATAAATGTTCCGCCCCAACCGCTGAATGTCTGACTATTAATTCAGATAACAGTCAGGCAGTCGATGTGGCAATGCCTTGCACTTCAGAACAAATAGGTTTGACCTCTAAACCCCCGCAAAAACTGCTGACAGAACTCAACAGCCTCGACAATCCAACAATCTCTGCCGCCAAATTACCAATACCTACCAATAAAGCTGTTCCGTTAAGTCCTGAAATATCTTCGCCCGTTACTCCCCAAGTTCCTGAAATTGTCGAAGCGGTTGCAATTGCCAACCCCGATGCGACTGAAACTGTCAAAGCCGTTCCAATTACTAATCCTGATGCGACTGAGATTCTCAAAGCTGTTCCAATTGCCAATTCCGAGACAACTGAGATTGTCAAAGCCGTTCCAATTACTAATCCTGATGCAACTGAGATTATCGAAGCGGTTGTAATTGCCAATCCCGATGCGAATGAAATTGTCGAAGCTGTTCCAATTGCCAATTCCGAGACCACTGAAATTATCGAAGCGGTTGCAATTGCTAATTCCGAGACCACTGAGATTATCGAAGCGGTTGCAATTGCCAATCCCGATGCAACTGAAATTGTCGAAGCCGTTACACGAGCCACAGGAGGCATGAATCCCGAATTAAAAACTTGTGTGCTCCAGCACAGCTTAAACGAAATCCAAGCCGCCATAAACTTGCTGCAAGTCCGAAGCCAAACAAAGCAAATATCCAACCCTTCAGGGTGGGTCGTTGACTGTTTGCGCGGTCGCTGGTGGGAAAAAACTAACGGTTTTCAAAACTCGAACCCAACAAATGTTGTTTCGTCTCCAGCTTCAGCAGGCTCTTCTCCAACTCCAAAAAATTCTCCTTCTGCACAGACAACAAGAATAACTGAGGATTATATTGACCCTCAGTATATGCCATTAACAACTCACCGAAAGTTATCCGAACAGTTCCAAGAACTAGGCGAAGAAGCTTTCGCAGCGGTAGGTATTCAGCAGCAAATTTACTTGCAGTGGATACAGCGATTTCCTCAGCAAGCAAAACAAATTTTCAACAAATTATCTACTACTTAATTATTTAGCTTAGCTGTGAAAACAGTGATTATTTAACCCATCTAGACAGCTTCCAATCCTTTAAACAACTTTTAGAACAGTTTAGTTAACAACAATATCAAAGGAGAATACCAGATATGGCAGTCAGTTTTTTTGACAAAATTATGCCGAGCAACATTGATGCAGAGGAAGCAGTTTTAGGCGGAATTCTGATCGATCCAATCGCCATTAAAAGAGTCGAAAATATTCTGCGTCCCGAAGCGTTGGCAATTACAGTCCACCAACATATTTATCGGGCCGCTTTAGCGCTGCACTCTAAGGAGCAGCCCACAGATTTGATGAACATCACCACCTTCCTCGACGACCACAACCTGCTGGAAGTAGTAGGGGGTCAAACCAAACTGGTAATGCTGGTAGACCGAACTGTTTCAGCCGTCAACATCGACCAATATGCTTTGCTAGTCGTGGACAAGTTTGTCCGCCGCGAACTCATCAAAGTTGGCAATGACATCGTACAGCTTGGCTACGAGACTTCCACCGAATTGGATGCGATACTAAATAAAGCCGAGGAAAAGATTTTTGCCCTCAATAAGTACAAAGAAGAGCGACAAAAAGCTATTCGGCCTCTCTCGGAATACTGCGGGGAGCTTTGGCGATATCTAGATGAAATTGAGGAACAGCGCTTGGAGACTGCTAACTACTTTCCTGGAATCAGCACGGGGTTTTACGACCTCGACGACCTCTTGGGAGGGGGATTTTACCGAGGTGAATTGATTGTCATAGGAGGTCGCCCCGGCAGCGGCAAAACAGCTTTGGCTTGCGCGCTTGGCTACAACATTGCTTCCCTTCCCACGAACGGTCGAGTTTTGATGTTTTCGATGGAAATGCCAGGTCGGGACTTGGCAGCGCGACTAATGGCACTTGAGAGTGGGGTGTCGGTGAAAGATATCAGGAAAGTTAACCTAGCTGGTAAGTACGAAGTGCTAGCTTCGGCTTTAGGGAAAGTTAGCGATGCTGATTTTTGGATAGACGAAAGTTTGGAACCGTCTCCCTTGGAGATTCGTTCCAGAGTTAGGGAGTTTGTTTGTGAGCGCGGCCCCTTGGGTTTGGTAATTGTTGATTACTTGCAATTGATGGTCAATTCGGCAGATGAAAATGTTGTCAATAAAATTAGCGAAATTACGCGGCAGATGAAGATTTTGGCTCGCGAGGTTGACGCGCCGGTTGTGCTGCTTTCTCAGCTCAATCGGGGGGTAGAGACTCGCACGAACAAGCGTCCAAGTTTATCGGATTTGCGTGGCTCTGGTGGAATTGAACAGGATGCGGATGTTGTGCTTGGAGTTTACAGGGACGATTATTACAATCGGGATTCTCCTGATGGGGGAACGGCTGAAATTATTGGATTGAAAGGACGGAATAGCGGAACGGGAACGGTTAAGTTGCTGTTTGATGCTGAATGCTGTCGGTTTCGGAATATCTATAAACTCCGGTAATATTAAAGGACAGACAGGAAAATATTGAACTCTGTCGCCTCACTTCAAGAGCCCAATCGCCTTGACAAGCTGTTCCGGCTGTACCTCCAAATAGCGCTGGAGACTAGACAAATTTTTGTGTCCCGAAATCTCCATAATCACCCGCAGCGGCACCCCCGCATTGCTCAAATTAGTCAGCGCCGTCCGCCGCATCGAATGTGTTGAAGCCCCCTTAATTCTTACCCGCTTGCAAGCTTCTTTAAAAATCAAATCTGCAAAAGAGCGCGTCAAAGGCTTCGTACCCTCTCGCCCCGGAAACAAAAAACCTACATCCGGATTGTAAGCGTTTAAATACTTAGCCAGTATAGGATGGAGCGGCAGCGTTCGCGTTGCTGATTTCCCCTTTGTCGTCGCTTTCCGCAACGTGACTGACCCCCCAACAATGTCGTGAGTTGTTAAAGCTAACGCCTCTGAAATGCGGCAGGCGCAGTAAAAAGTTACAGCAAACAAAAGCCTGTCCCTTGCTGTAATAAAACCCCGGTCAAACAGTCGGTCAATTTCTGCGGGCGTCAAAATCTTAGCGCGCCCATTCCCAAGAACCTTCACGGCGCATCCTTGACGGGTAAATTCCTTCATTATTGGACGAAAGGGAGGTTACGTCAAGTAGGCTAACTGGCTTCTATTCTTTGATGGCCAACCAAATCTGGCTTAATCGCTTTCTGGGCAATCGGAGGCGCTTGTTGCAACTCACTTCCCGCTTATTGCTATTCAACTGACTCGAATTCTCGGGAAAGTTGATAATCGGCAAGGTAGCGATCGCGTCGATGAGGTCTCTGAAGGTAACAGGTTCAAGGGCTGTCATAACACCGCGCCACCAAGAAAATTATTAGTAACTAATCTAATTATACTATTGTTTGATTCTACCGGCAACCTTTTTTGTTGGCTGGTTATATTCTGAAGAACAAGTCATCAATATTCTCCAATAGTTCTTCTACTTCCCGGTGTGGTTCGATTTGGAGACGTTTGTCGATCATCGCACCTCGCTGACGAAAGCAACTACACCTTTACTATACAAGTCTGCTGCAACCGGACTTGACATCAACGCGATTGGGCGGGATCTCAAAAAACTGATAGCCTAGCCAGAGTTGGGCATTGAGAATAGTTCGTCAAATATAGATTCCAATTGATTGATTTAAGGAAATATCGCGCTGCAATTTCTTTATCAAGAAATTGGCCTAAAAACCTATCAAAACAAATCTGTTGCAGTCGATGCACAGTTGAGAACTCATGTCAATCTCAAAAGGAAAGCGAGATTTGATTTCGGGCCTGCCACTAAAACAGTTGAAGGATATACCACCTTCAACTGAGTTGCCTGCAAATTTTGCCAAAATTCATCCCCCGCGCTTTGAGTGCGGCTTTAGGGTGCGCTGGGCTGATGTTGGCGAAGAAGGTGACTGGGGAATAGTTATCGGCATATTTTACAACTACGAACAGCGCCGTTGCTGTTGGATGTGGTGCTACGTAATTTGGCTGGCTCCTAATTCCAAGAGTACAGCTTGGTGTCAATTTGACACGGCGTGGGAAGAAGATTTAGAGAGGTATGAGGATGAAAAAGCCGCATACTTTGACAGATAGAGAACGCAATTTGATTGCAGTTTACAGCCAATGCCAATTGGGAATGACGCCAAAACAGTTTTATGTTAAGTGGGGGGTAAGTTACGAGCAAATTGCCTCCATTTGTTCCCGCTCTGATTCGACGGTACAGGGTTGGTTTAAACGCGGAAAAAATCGAAGATTTCCTACTGCTGTTGATTTGCGCCATTTGGCAGTAATGGATTTTCTGCTGGAACACTTTGAGGAGATTCCCGACGTACTGGCGAACTTGCTGTGTCCGCATTCCGAAGATAAGAAGGTGCGTTAGAAGAGAATTGGAGCGGTTTAAAGCACAACCCTAATTAATTGTCAAGGTCAGCGTGACCTGTCTTGAAGAATATTCTCTCAACTAGCGTAATGGCAAGCAAGGAAAAAAGAACGCAACCTATTACTGTCGCTGGTGAGGTTAAAATGACTTATTTTGAGAGATTGCATCCGTGGTGCATCATTAAGCTGCTTCCTAATTGTCAGCGTATTGTTGTGGCGCGATTTCGCAGGAGGAGGGATGCAGACGATCATTTTCGGGTTTTGCAACGGTTTGTCAAAGAATTCACATTTGTGATTGTTTTTGACATCCCACCAAAGCCTACTTTGCCTAAAGAATAACGACGCAGCTCTGTTTGAAATCGAATTAATCGAGATACCTGCGTTAGATTAATATCAGGAATTACCCACAGACTCTATACGTAGGTGCACTTGGCGCACGTTACCGCTATGAGTAGTGTGTTAAGCCAATTTTTGCGTAAGTCCTGAATATATCGGCTTTCCCGCAAATTCTCCCAGTTATAGAAGCAACTGATAACTGGGAGAATTTTTTATCAATTAGGTGCTGTTAACTCGATAGATTGTCAAAGGCAGGCTTGTTAAAGTGTACTAAGTGTATAGCTTGTTATTCTAGTCTTGATTGACGCGACCTAGCGATCGCATTTTGTACCGATAGCTCTAATTATATGAGTAAATATACTCACACTAATAGCTGTGCGATCGTAAATGTGGGTGATACCAGTATAGCTGGCGATCGCAACAGAGTCTCCCCTCTAACAACAGCTAAGTCATTTCCGGCAATGCAAGAAGCATTTGTTGAGGAAATCTCTAAATTAAAAGCTATTCCCTAGCGGGAGAAGTTGAGGGATAACCAACTTCTTGCTGTTATGAACGCTAACAAGTCTATTATAAACCCCCACAAGACCTTTCCTGAATCAGCTAGCCAGCACTTCCCTCAAGCCAAAGAAGTAGTTGCAGTAATTTTTCCTTTCCTCATTCCCGCACCTGCTGAAGAACATCCCTTCAGGTTAAATGATATCGTTAAAACTGGTAACCAATACGGTACTGTTACTTCTCTAAATCAAACTGAAAAACCTGTGACAATTACTTGGGACGCAAGTTCGGGCGAAAATTCATTTTCTTGGACTTATAGCCGTGATGAAATCCGCGCCCTTAAAATCTCCATCGTGCCTCACTTTATCCCTAAAAAGACTGCTGGAGAACTTCCAACTTGCACAACCATCGTACTCGCTAATTCCCAACAGGTACAATTCAGCAATGCAACTCCTTTCAAAGTAGAATCGCTGAGCGAACACCACATTCTCATCTGGGCTCTCGACCAATTGTATCACTTTCCCATCAACCTGTTTCCCGGCTACCCGACAATTTGTACCATAGATATCCCGACACCCCAGCAATTAAAAGCCGCCAGCTATTTATCTGTTACCGATATCATAATCAGAGCTAAAACGCATTTAGCTCTCGAAGTACCCGACAACTTTTTAGAATTCGCTATGCCAATCTACAAACAGCAGTTAAAAGAAAAAATAGCTCAACAATTGAGCGAAGAAAATTACCAACTTCTCGACTTTGACATAGCTTGGGAAGAAGCCTGGAAGCAGCAGTTAGAAAACCTAACAAAGAAACAAGGCTTCTACGGATTTAGAGAGGGAGATTGCATTTTACAGCACCGAGAAGGATTTCAACGAATGGGGAGAGTCCAACACTTGAACGTTGAAGAGCCACGTCCATTTCACATCCAGTGGAACAGCGGAGAACTCCTAAGTTACAGCTTGAGAGAACTCAAAGGTTTGGGTATTGCCCGCATCAAACCTATTGTTAAATTATCGCCCAATGTGGCTTATCAAATTAGCGAAGACGGCTCCTACTTTACAGCTTGGATTGGGTTTCGTACTAAAGCACTAGCTAAGATTTGGCTAATACCTATTAAAAAGCTAGTTGGCCGCCTGAGCTACCTAATTGATTGCCAAAGTCCAGAACTTCAACATACAGGTTCTAAGTACGAGTATGTTGTAGAAATACCCAGACATAAAACTTTAAAGAAGCGCTTAGAAGCTCTGTGGGAAGTGGCTGAACTTGATTTAGAAAAGATGCCAAAATGATGGGAATGGAGAATAGGATTGGCTAGTCTGTAACAAAACTGTAAATGCAATTAAAAACTCTTTTGCCAATCCGAAAGATAAATCGCCTAGCGGCGAAAAATGTTGACTTTCTCTACTTATAAATACCCACTAAAGGAGCAATCTTTTAGTTGGTTTTAATTCACTCTTCAGCTACAATTTCAAAGAAATAACCATGAACAAAATAGTAATAATTTCTGGCAGTCGTTCCATCCAGGAATTGCCATCAGAGGCTCATACATCTCTCAATCGCATCATTGAACTAGGGTTTGAAGTCAGAGTCGGTGATGCGCCTGGAGTTGATAGCTTAGTTCAGCAATACTTGCGGTCTAAGAACTACGAGAAAGTTTTGGTTTACTATGCCTTGTTTAGCGGCAATGGCAAACCCAGAAATACTTCTGGTTATCCAGTTGTTGGTATTAGCGGAAACTATAGCGCTCGCGACATCGAAATGTGTTCGCATTGTGACTACGGATTAGCCATTTGGGATGGACATAGCATTGGCACAGCAGTGAATATCAAACGAGTTAAAAAGACCAAAGTTGTGATTGTTTAACAACTAACAACAGCAGCAAAATCAGCTCAGAATTATCATAAAATTCAGAGCTGATTTTTAATTAAACAATACTTCGTACAACTTTTGTTATTAATGACATAATCAGAGTTTTAGGTAAGTTCCACTAAGGAAAAATCAACCATTCTAGCCATTTTTTCTGAAAATAGGAACTATTGTTATAAGTCAATTTTGATTTGAATGTTCCTCCATACTCCCCCTCAAGCTAGCGCTTATTAGGATGCGATCGAATTAGCATTACTGTACACTAATGATTCAAACTTTACTAGAACGACCGCAGGAATTTAAACAAATTCCCTTTACTCTCAAGCCGCAGCAGCAGCAAGCACTCGACAATTTGAGAATATTTGCAAGCAGCACCGAGCCATTTTTCTTACTTTGCGGTTATGCAGGCACTGGAAAAAGCACACTTATTTTCCTTATAATCAAAGAACTCTTGGCTCAAAGCAAGCGTATTGCCCTTACTGCACCTACTAACAAAGCCGTCGGTATCCTCAGAAAAATGGCAGCATCTCAAGGCATTTTCGGAGTAGATTTTATGACGATACACCAGCTTTTAGGCTTAGGCATGGTTCGCAAAGAACAAGAGAAAGTTTTGGAACAGACAAGCTGTTGTTACATCCACCTCTATGATATCATTTTCCTCGATGAATGTTCGATGGTGGGAACTCAATTGTGGTCTTGGATTGAGCGCAGATTTGAACATACTCTCTTCAATCAGCGGAAATTAATTCTCATGGGCGACCCAGCGCAACTTAATCCTGTTGGAGAAAAGCGCTCGCCTGCTTTCAATATTGCCAATAAAGCTGTATTAACTCAAGTAGTTAGACAAGCTGGAGAAAGCCCCGTCCTTGATTTTATTACGGAATGTCGCTCATTTGTCAAGAGTAAAACAGATGTCTTTTTGCCACATCCGAATTACAACTCATTGGACAAATCTAACGGTGCATTCAAAGTTAAACCAGAAGCACTCATCCAATATGCTATCAAAACCATCAAGCAAGAATTTGCCTCAAATCCTGATTGCTTTCGGATTTTGTGCTGGACAAACAAGCGAGTCAACTATTACAATCAGGCTGTTCGAGAACAACTTTATGGTCGAACAACTGCCAGATTTATATCTGGAGAAAGGTTAATTACTAAGAAACCAGTTCTGGCTCCTGATGGTAAGACTGTGATTTTAGCCACATCAACTGAATTTACCATACAGCAAGTTGAAATAAGTCAGCACTACGGCTACCGAGTATGGCTGTTGAAGATTATGACTGATGATGGTCTATTTCGGCAAATCTTTGTGCTGCATGAATCGGAAAGTAAGCGCTACCAAGCTGAATTGAAAGAGAAACTCAAAAGTGCCAAACGTAATGGATTTCTCTGGCGGAAGTATTACTGGTTTAAAGATGATGTATTTGCCGAAGTTGACAATTGCTTTGCCCTGACTATTCACAATTCTCAAGGTAGCACTTTTGATGAAGTTGGTTTGGACAGCAATGACATTTTGACTCGACTTTTGGTAGGCAAGGAAATGAGCAGCCAAGAGAAACTTAAAGAGTACCACCGTCTTTTATATGTTGGAACAAGTAGATGTCGCCAACGAATACTATTTGTCCCTCCTAATTCATTCCGAGTGCAACGAGTATTAGCTCAATTGTAGAGGAAGGGGAGGGGGAAGGGGAAGGGGAAGGAAAGATAAGTTTTCACTTTTTTGAGTTGAACCTTCTTCTCTCAGGACTTACGCACACGATGCCAGAAATCGGGTTTCTTCGTAGATATCTAGTTGAGAAAGCAACAATTTTTCAGAGAAATCCGGTTGATGAGCGTAAGTTCGGTTATCTCATTTATCAAAATCTAAATAATCAGTTTGCTTCAACTTGAACATAACGCGAGTTTACTGAACTTGTTCCACCCTTACCCCTCCCCTTCTCTTAACCTTCCCCTTCCCCTTCCCCTTCCCCTTCCTCACTGCTATCGCAGCGACCAATCAAATTCTTGACACCCGACTAATTATTATGGCAAAAACTCGACTTTCTGGAACACATTCTAAAGAGGAAGTAGTGGAGAGAACAGCTAAGAAAAAACGCTCAACTGTAACAGTCAGTAACTTGACTCCTACTACGAAGCCATCAGTCAAAAAAACAACTAAGCTTTCTTCTCCCCTACCCAAAACAACACAAATAGAAGAAGTAGCAGCGAACTACATCACAGACAATGGAACTTCTACACCTTCTGACACCCCAACAAATCCCACTCCAGAAAACCATCTCAATAATGAAATCACAGATTCTCCAACTCCGACATCTTCCCTATCGGCTGTTGAACTTGCCTGCAATTCAAGAGAATTCAACGATTATATACAAGCCCTGAAAGGCATCATTCCCAGCAATAGCAGCCATCCCATTTTGTCCAATATTTTGATTGAAGCTGATGCAGAAACTCAACATTTGCACCTGACTGCTTACAATTTAGAATTTGGAATGCAAGTGAGCTTTGGTGCGAATGTCAATCAATCTGGAAAGCTTACCCTCCCCGCACCCATACTTGCTGACATTCTGGGAAAATTTCCTAACGGCAGCCTTACCTTAAAGAGTTCTTCTGAAATTATTAAAGGAAGCGACGTTCCATCAGTCAGTGCCACTCTGAGTGCGTCAAGAAGCAAGCACGCCATTCGCGGGCTAGCTGCGGACGAATTTCCAGCTATCCCCAGCGTTAAACAAAAACTTGTAACGCTTCCTGCTAGCGTGTTAATTGCTGTACTCAAAGCTAGCTTATTTGCTGTCAGTGCGGAGGAAAACAAACGCATTTTAACAGGAGGGAATTTTCAACTCAGTCACGACGCAGACAGAGGACTCGATCAACTGAGAGTTTGGACGACAGATGGGCATCGGGTAGCAATGGTTTTAGGATTGAACGAAAGCAGCAATTCCCACCTTTTGAGCAGTCAAATAATTAATTTTACTGTCCCTGCTAAGGTACTCCGGTTATTGGAGCGTTCTTTGAATTCTGCTGACAAAGTTACGATTTACTATGAAGGTTTGCCAGAGCAACCTAGTAATTTTGTCGCATTCGAGTGGAATAATTGGCGGTTGACAACGAAGTTGCTAGAAGGGCAATATCCAATTTGTGACCAAATTATCGCTCCCTATCGACATCAATTTAGCCATCAAGTGGTGGTTGAGAGGCTGAGCTTTTTAAAAGCCTTAGAGAGGTTAGCTTCTCACAGCGACAAGTCTCACCTAACAGCTATTTTAGAATTCGATTTAGATGCCCAACAAGTGCGAGCATCACTCAACAATACTCTTAGTTCAGGAACTGAAACAGTTGATGCTAAATTCTGGGGCTGTGAGTTTTGTCTCAAGTGCGACATCCGCTATTTGATTGATACAGCCAAAGCGATTTCCAGCTCAGATTTGCGGGTGTTAATGGCAACTCCTACTACTCCCCTACTGATTGCACCGTTTGGAACGCCTGCGTCGGGCACAGAGGCTTTAGAGTGCGAATACATTGTCGCTCCGCAAGAATAGTCGTGCATTTGGGGAGGGGCATCTAAATTTGATGCCCTCTCCTGCAAAAATTCGGAGCCTATTGCTGTATAATTTAGGAGGGTTAAGTGATTTTTTGCAACACTAAATTGTCTACAAAGACCACATATATTTTACTATTATTTTTTGATTTGAGCAACCTTTTGGGTGGTCAATCAGTGAGTTTTAATGTTTCTCTCCATTGGTTAAAATAAGCTCGCGACCGCCGACCCTGTTGCACCTTGAAAATTTCCAAAACCGCAAGTAAGCGAGGTGTAAATTGCCCCAGTCTTGCGCTCTGGAATCAGCTTCCACTCGCTCAAACCTTTTGCTTTCTATTTTTTCTTCATGCCGTGCTTTTTTGCTGTATCTCAGCAGCAGAGGGTTTAGCAATTTTTCCTTGCGGTAGTGTGTTCAGCGCCTTCGCGATCGCCAACAATTGAGCCAGGACTTACGCAAAAAATACTTGGTAACACTATTGGTAGCGGTAAAATTCACAATTTTTCCACTACAGATAGAGCTTATGCGTAAGTCCTATGAGCTTAACTTCAGGCACGGCTCCCCTATCGGGGAATAGTTATCAGAAGTATTCTAACCACTCAAAATGTACCAACCACTGCACCTCAAATACCGACCCAAAAGCCTCCAAGAATTAGTGGGTCAAGACACCATCAAAACAACCTTGACCAATGCCATCACCTCCGACAAAATTGCTCAAGCTTACCTGTTTACCGGGCCCAGAGGAACAGGCAAAACCTCAACCGCTCGCATCCTTGCTAAATCCCTCAATTGTTTGAATAGCAAAAAGCAAACCGCCACTCCTTGCGGAGAATGTTCAAGCTGCAAAACCATTGACTCCTGTTCAAGCTTAGACGTAACTGAAATCGATGCTGCCTCTCACAATGGCGTGGATGATGCCAGAGAATTAATACAACACAGCAACTTTGCGCCAGCGATGAGCCCTTACCGCATCTGGATTTTAGACGAGTGCCACCAACTCAGTACCAGCGCTCAAAATGCTCTCCTCAAATGCCTTGAAGAACCTCCGGCTCATGTGGTGTTTATTCTCTGTACGACTGAAGCACATAAAGTCCTGCCGACAATTATCTCCCGCTGCCAAACTTTTAACTTCCGAGCCTTGTCAGTTGATGCTATTGTCGGACAATTGCACAAAATTAGCTCCACTGAATCTATTGAGATCGCAAGTGAGGCCATGCGGGCGATCGCTCGTACCTGCGACGGAGGGTTAAGAGATGCCCTGCAATTACTTTCTCAGCTTTCACTGCTAAACTCAGAGATTACCCTAACTCAAGTTGCCGAAGTATCTGGCAGCATCAGCGAGCAAGACTCGATCGCCCTTCTCAAAGCCATTCATTCTGGCGATACCTTAAGCGTACTGCAATCTTCGAGAACGCTCATTGACAGCGGCAAAACCCCCAAACTTATTCTCAGCAGCTTGCTAGCAGCAATGAGAGATTTGCTCATTGTCAAATCAACGCGCCACTGCCAGAATTTAATTGCAGGGCCAGTAGGCTATTCACAACTGCGCTCGCTCGCTCTTCATCTCGATTTTGAAACAATTGATGCGGCTTGTACACAATTGCAAAAATCAGAATTTCAATTGAGAACTAGCACCAATGCGGCTACCTGGTTAGAAGTCTGTCTGCTGAACTTGATGCTGTCAAGCAAACCCGCTGCCCCCGAAACGCGGTTGCCGGCAACTTCCCAATCTAATCAGCCTGACAAATTTGATAAAACCCATCAAAAAATAGAGGCAGATTCTCCTGACTTTGAAACAACTTGGGCGCAAGTAGTAGCAGCAGCGAAACCAGGAAATCGTAGCCTCTTAAACCGTGCTCAAATTGCCGAACTTTCTGCTGATTCATGTGTGTTAGCAGTAGAAAGAAAATACGCGAACAAGTTTCAGAGTCACCTTGAATGCGTGCAGCGGATCGTTACTAAAGCTTTAGGCCGCTCTGTTACTGTAACTGTCAAACAACAGGAGGAATTAGCAGCATGATTAGCATCCTAATTGGGAATGATACCTACGCAATTGAACGAGAAGTTGAAAAGTTTAAGACTCAAACTCATCCTCTCTGGCGAGATTTCAACATCCATCGGTTTGATGCTTCTTCCCTGGATATAGCTATTTCTGCGGCTGCTTCAGTTCCTTTTGGTGTCGGAAGTAAACTTATCGTAGTTGAGAATTGTGATTTCAAGCAATTTGGGGAGACGGGGCTAGAACTACTGCAAATCTTGCCCCATTTACCTACCACAACGCACTTAGTTTTCACTGCTGCTGTTATCGACAAACGGCTCAAGGTAGTCAAGCATTTATTGCTGTTTGGTAAACTTAAGGAGTTTACTCTCATTCCTCCTTGGCGTACTGATTTAATTGAAAATGCGATCGCTGCTACTGCTAAACAGATGAATCTCTCAATTGCCAGAGATGCTGTCAGTTATCTAGCGGTAGCGATTGGTAACGATTCTGCTAGAAGAGTTAGTGAACTGGAGAAATTAGCCATTTATGCTGCGGGCGATCGCATTACGAAAGAAGCTGCTAAAATCCTCGTTCCAGCTACCACAGCCAACTGTTTTCAACTTGCCGAAGCTCTTTTAAAAGGTCAAGCAGTGGCGGCAATTAAGGTGCTTGATGAATTGCTATCTCGGGCAGAGTTTCCTTTAGCAATTATTGCCACTCTCCAAACTCAGTTTAAAACTTGGCTGTGGGTAAAAGCTACTATCAATTCCGACCAACAACGTTCTGATAGCGAAATTGCTAGTATGTGCGGAATTAGTAACCCCAAACGGCTGTATTTCCTTAAGCAGGAGGTTAAGGAAGTATCTGCGAACTTCTTAAGTCGATCGCTCTCCATTTTGTTTGATTTAGAAATTGCTCTCAAAACAGGAGATAAGCCTGACTCGATGTTGCCTGCTTTGCTCAGCATCACTCAACTCACTCACCTTAAATAACAGGAAAGCGCTGCCGAGTTAATTCGGCAGTCTTTCATTAACAATCCTGGAGGCAAAAACTGCTTTGCAACACTATTGGTAGCAGTAAGGTGCGCGGCGTACCCTACAGATAGAGTTTATGCGTAAGTCTTAATTAACTGTAGTGATAAAGAAGTTGTTTTTCTCATTAATTTATCAAAGAAGTTTTTGAGTTTATTTATCGCACTAGGTCGCTATTTCTGTTTAATAACAGCTCATCTTTCCTGCATCATCCAAACGAGAAAGCCCAAAATTTGCTCAACAGGAGGTAGTGGATAATCTGTAAGGTCAATGGACGCGCATTGCTCTTCTAGTTTAAGAAACCGCCAAACTGTACCGCTAGTTACCGTTCCGTAAATCGTCGATATCGGCTGTTGCTTTTGTTGGTTAAAGCGTTGAGCTGCAACCATTTCTGCAAGGCATTGCCCTAGAGCCGGTTTAAGGTCTTCTTTTTTGGCTTCCACCAATATAACCGCAGGGGCTTTGATAAATAGTTGCTCCGGGGAACGACTAAGAAGAAAGTCAACATACCCTGTAAGTTCAGCCTCCGGTTCTACATTGAATTCTTCGCCTGAAAAAACGCTAATCTGTCCTTGAAGTTGGCGTTTTACTTCTAGTAACACAGGATTGATAATCCCCTCCGAACGAGCTTTTTCGCTACTCACCGCGATCGCCCAGGGAATCGTTTCTTTAAGAGTATCCTGTAGTAAAACACTAGGAGTCACTGGGAGGATTTCTGGTAAAAAACGCGCTCCTTCAATGATTGTGAGATGGAAATCATCTACAGCTTTGCTGAGAGTAAATTTACTGTAAGGCATAGGTTTATTATTCTTAATCGGATATTATAACACTTCGGGGTTAAATGAGGTAAGTCTGGTAATTGGTAAGCTGTCGCGTCTTTAAATTATATACTTAAATCCTTGTAGAAAAAGCGTAAAATTTTCTCCCTCTCTCCCCTTCTCCTTTTCTCCCTCTCTTCCCCTCATTCCCAACATACACTTTAGATGCGTAGCAGCTTAGGCAGTTGACATCTCACTTGCTTGAGAATCGCTATATACATGGCAAGTGTACTGTGTTAATGCTAGCGTCTCACGAGGCGGGGCGATCGCGCAGTGAGGTGGAAATCTACCGCTTTGTTGGTTCCTGAACCAAAACCCATAATTGCTACCAAAATCAGTCCGACTCCCAGTTTTTTTATTAATTTCTTCTCTCGTTCTTTTTCCTACCTATCGGTAGTAAAAGAGAAAAGATTCATTCTTAGAGTGACCAATGCCTCCCAATTATATCAACCTTCTTTCCCAACTAATAGCCAGACATGATTTTCACCAAAATAACTTCCCAGAAGCCAGCCATTTGCAGCCAACTGCAACAGCCGATTTGTGTGAGTTTTTAGGCGAAGAGGTTATTTATCAGACAATCGCGCCTGCTATAACTCCTAAGCTCTACAAAATTCCTCAAGACTTGCCGCCTTCAATAATTTCTGCTTTGCACCGCCAAGGCATTCAACAGCTTTATTCGCACCAAATTAAAACACTCAAAGCCGTGCGCCAGGGCAAAGATGTCATCCTCAGCACAGCAACAGCTTCTGGCAAATCTTTAAGTGCGTACTTGCCTATTTTAGAGGGCATTCTCCAACATCAATTTACTGCACTCTCTATTTATGGCTTGAAAGCTTTAACAGCCGACCAAAGTCAAAAACTTGCCGATTTGCTCCAACTGATTCCTGAGCCTGCGCGCCCGCGCCTTGCCCTTTTAACTGGGGATACTCCTCCCAAAACCCGAGAACAATTATTAGCTGCAAACCCTAGCATAATCAGCGCAACACCAGAGTTAATTCACTATGCGCTGAAAGGCGTTCACTGGAGTCAGCCTTGGCAGCACTTTTTAAGTCGCCTCCGCTATATTGTCCTAGATGAAGCTCACACTTTTAACGGAGTTTACGGAGCTAACATGGCTAGCTTAATTCGCCGCTTAAAATTGGCAGTAGACGAGCGCGGAGGTTGTTCTCAAAAACTGCAATTCCTGATATTGAGTGCTACCGTTGGCAATCCAGTTAAATTGGCGAAGTTACTATCTGGTAGAAGTCGAAAGCGAAATATCAATAAACCCGAGCGGTTAGTTTGGATTAACTCTAGCGGAGCTGCTGTTCCAGAACGGCAATTAATTGTTACTAAACCGACTCATGATGCTAATTCCGATGTTGCTCGCATCATTATGTTTTTGTTGCAGCAAGGGCAAAGCGGAATTTGCTTCGGTAACGGCAGACAAGCAATTAAGAACTTGTGGGCAACTTTTAAGCAAGAAGCTGTAACTCAAACTAACTCGGGAATTGAGTCGCAAGTAGCAATTTTCTACGGCAGTTTAACAAGCGAGCGCCGCATGGAAATTATTAACTCTTTGCAGTCAGGAACAGTTAAGTGTATCCTCAGCACTAGCGCTCTCGAAGCAGGAATTGATTTGCCTCAACTTGACTTTGCTATTATTAGGGGATGGCCGGGAAGCTTGCAAGCTTTTAGGCAGAGGGCTGGCCGGGCCGGTCGCGCAAACTCCGGTTTAATTGTCTTCATTCCTATTGCACAATCACCTTTGGATAACTATTTTGCCGAGCGCCCTGAATTGTTGCTGTCAGCCGAATCTGAATTGGTGAGCTTTAATGCCAATTATCCCATAGATATTGCCAAACATTTGATGTGCGCGGCTGTCGAAACAGGCATTCCTGCCAATAAGCTCAAGCACTACTTTGGCAAGAGCGCTCATATAATTGCAACGGCTTTAATTGAGCAAGGTGTTCTTCACAGAAGCCGGGATAAATTATGGGCTAAGGGCTTTCCCCATAAAGATGTAAACTTTCGAGGGGGAACGGGTTCTAGCACGATACAACTGGTGGATGCGGATACTCAAGAAGAGATTGAACTCCTCAGTGCGGAGATTGCTTATCGAGAGGTATTTCCTGGTGCTATTTACCGCACGCAAAACTCAGACGGCTGTTTGGTGACTTATACTTCGCGCTCACTCTTGAATGGCAAAGCTATTTTGCAAAACACCCCTGAAACTCGACTGTTTACTGTAGCGATTAGCCACACTGATACCAGCCTCAAACAGAATTTGAGCTTGCCTCAACAAATCCCGTTGGTCATTCCAGAAGTTGAAGGAAATGTTCAAACCAATTCAACGGATAGTAAGGCAATTCCAGCTCAAGCTATTCTGGAACTGGTTTGGGGAGAAATTAGCCAACTCGTCACTGGTTATCAATTATTAACTCGCAATTACGAGTTAACTTGTCTCAATAGAAAGTGTGTCAATTACAGAGAGCATTTACCAAAATGTACTGCCTGTCCTGTTTGTGGCAAGAGAACTCGCTCTGCTGAGCTAACATCGGTTCTTAATGAGGTAAACTTTGAGCAACCTTACGAAATAAAATTTGCGACTCCTGTACTGCAAATTAGTTTTAATTCCCCGGTTGAATGTTATCTGCAACAGGTAGTAACAGCTACTCGCCAGGAATTGCTTCAATCTCAACAGCAGATTCCGCCCGGATATCAGCAATTGTGGGAGTACCCCGCGAATTTGTTGGCTATTCACAGTTTCGGCCATCAAATTTTAGCCGCTTTACCTCTGACTATTTTGGCTTCCGCTAATGATGTGAATTTTCTGGTAGAGAAGAGAGGTGCAAATGACTATGCAGGACTCTTTTACGATTTAGCAGAAGGGGGTTCGGGAACCTCGGAAGCTATTTTTCGTTCTCTCCCTCAATTAGCTCATGCGGCTGCTGAGTTAGCCCGCAGTTGTTCTTGCAGTTCTGGCTGTCCTAAATGTTTGATTCAGTCGGGATGCCCTGATGGTAACAAAGCTTTACTCAAGCAGGTGGGGCTGCTGCTGTGCGAAGCATTTTCTACTCCTTAAATATCAAAAAATTGGTGGAATAGACGGCTGAGAAAGGGGAATGGGGAGAGAGAAATAGGGAAAATGGGAGCGGGGAATACAGTGTAGCTTTTTTGTTTGAAAAAAGCTACACTGTATTCCCAATTTTTTTTCCTGTTTTTATTAAACAAGACGCTGCTTGCATCAACATAGAATTGTGCGAACCGCTACTGCGGTTTTTAGGGGTGCATTTTTCGGACTTGTACTCATGAAAAACCAGCTTTTATTACCAGTTATTGACTCCAAAACTAGAGAGTCAACGCTGTTATATTTCAGAAAGCAACCCTATAAACCAAAGAAAAAGCAAGCTTTAATTCCTAACCTCAAACGAGATTTAAAGCATGGCTGGCTTTTAACAATTCTCGCACAAATAGACCGATGTTTATGGGGAAGGTGGGATTATTGGGCTTTGTGTCAAGCTGTCCCCGCTCATGCCTGGATGCGGTGGAAGATGGAGCCAATGCTAGCCATTCTGGAGAACAGAAAACCAGAAATTTTACCCAAATTTGTAATTGAGGAAACTTTGCCAGCAGAACCGATTCCCCAAATCGAATGGCAGCATTCTCCTACCGCAGAAGCCATGCTAGATAACACTCTCAATTGCATTCCTCAACATGGAGAATGGAAAACTTGGTCAGCTTGGGACTATTTGGAGTTTTTCTTGGACTGGGTTTTGTTCGCATTCGGACATCCAGCTTATAAAATGTTACCCAAAGAACCCGCCGGCTGTGAAGGTGCATCAATGCGTCTTTATCAGATGTTTGACCTGTCAATTCTCATGCTATATCCTGAAGATTATATGGGCAGACTGCTACCCCAAATCTGCGGAAAGACTGCTCAAAAAAGTTCAGGGTTTTATCCGACACCCTTAGCTTTATGTCAGTTCATATCTAAGTTAGTCAGTGGTGATAAAACAGAGCGAATTTCCAGCTTCAATGAACCTGCGTGCGGTACGGGTGCTTTAATGTTAACACAGTCAAATTACTGTCTGAGCGGTATCGGTCAAGATATAGACCCTACTCTGTTAAAATGCGCTTTGTTTCAGTTTTATCTGTTTTCACCTTGGCTGGCTGTTCCGATTTGGTGGTTGGGTCAAACTGATTTGCTCCTTGGCAATACTTTAAGTAGCGATCGACCCCAATCAATGAACGCCACTTATTGGTACACTGAGTGGTTTGAGCCAGTCGAGTCTCAGGCTAAAAATCATACTGATTGTCCAGTCGAACATGAAATAAGTTCAGGAGAAAGCTCAGAAGTTATTGACTTGAATGAGAAGACATCAATTCACTCAAATCCAGTAGTTCAAGAAGTTGTTAAGGGCAAACGCCGACCCAGAAATACGACAACCTCGCCTCATCAATTTACGCTGTTTAATTTGGACGATTTCTAGCCCAATAGCTGGTAAAAGTATAGTCATTTATTGCATGACATGGGAGGCGTTAAGTCCCTCCCCCTTCTCTTTCACTTTGAGCGGATCGTAAGGATTCAGGTCTAAAAACTTGCGGCTCCAACGCTTGTCTGGTAAGGGTTTTAGGGCAAAATAAGGGTTTTTGTCTTTCGTGGTTGATTGTCAATAAAGGACGAAAAACTGTCATTTTTTGTCATTTATTGAGAATAGAGATTTATTTAGCATCAAGCTCCATATCTAAAGTCTTTGCCCAGCAAGGAGTTCAGTGACCTGAATCCTTACAGCGGATCGACCCGCCTCGGCTGAACTACGCAGCTCCCTATCCCATTGCGGAACGCATTTGGGATTGCTTTTCTGAGGATATTGTACGCTGCATTCACATCGGAATTAATTAGCTGACCAGTCGATGTTTTATACAAACCACGCTTAATTCGCTTACCAGTAAACACAGGCTCTTTTTCTGTTTTCCCGTAAACAGGAATTGGATCTAAACCCAGAAAGTTGGCTCGCGACGTGTAGGATTCTTCCTTCACAATCACCGTGATTCCCGCCAACCGAGCTTTGTATTCTAACATCTCAATTAATCGAGAGTGAGGGATACTGACAAAATTTTGGTTAGTTTGTTTACCTAGATTGATATCGGTTTTCCACTGTGCATTTTTGCCGATTACTAGCGTTCCAATTTGTTTCGCTACCAAATGGTCAACAATCACACGGCTAGCATGATGTAAGTAATTATCAACTTTTTGATGGCGACAGCGAGTTAAGCGCTGAATGCGGGGCGAAGTTTTGCGATTCCCTTTTAACTGGGATTGCAATCGTGCTTTCCGCTTATTGTAAAACTGGTTAATCGATTTCAATGGTCGCCCGTTAATCAACAAAGGGATAAATCCCGGTTGATTTGAAGTTAACGCCACTAAATTGTCCAGTCCTAAATCAATACTAGCTACAGAGTTGGCATTGCCAAAAATGGACTCCGCTTCACTTCGACTACCCTCAGTACAAGCATCATAAATCACCTCAATTATATATGAATCACATTTCGGAACCAGTCTAACTTGACAAATCTGGTTGGGATTGACTTTAGTTTTAATTAAAAGTTCAGTGCCGGAAAGTTTAATGATTCCTTGTTTCAACTGTTTGCTGCTAATCGCTTGAATCGTGTAGACGAGAAGGTTTCGCCCTTTGACCTTATCTTTGTACTTCGGCAGTTTTGGGCTACCCGTGAATTTTGAAGAATCAACTTTGTAAGCTTTAACAGCTTCAAAAAACGATTTCCAATTCTTGTCTAGCAGCATCAAGATTTGCTGACTAACTTTAGCAGGCAAAGCCTTGTATGCTTCATGAGACTTCATCAAGCGGTTCGTTTCGTTGTAATTAACATAGCCCCACCCATAAATAAAACTCTGACGAATAACGTAATTGGCGGCATTGTAGAGGTTTTTGGACTTGAAAGCTAGTTCGTCAATTTGGGCGAAACGGTGTGACGTTGATTTAATGATGTGCCTCTCTGTTAGTTGCATTTGAGACTTGCGTTTTTTGGGCTATGCGTATTCCTTGTTCAACACTCACAACAATATAATACCATTATTGTTTATAATTGCTTATAAACTCAATGAAGTTTTACAATACGTACCTAATTCTCACTTGTGGCGGCGGGCGTAATGTTATGAGTAGGCTGGACTTCAGAAGCAAAACTGATTGTAGAAGCTGCTGCTTGAAGGATTTGTGCTGCCCAATCTACTACAGCCATCCCTTGAGTTTTAGCCGCATCTCGCATTTGGGCTTGCAAGTCGATCGGGAGCTGTAGAGTTAAGGTAAAAGTATCTCGTTGGGCTCGTTTTGCCTTTTTGACTAACTCTGGCTCGATCCATCGATCGAGCCACAATTTACATTTAGATCCTCGTTCGTTACCATCTTTCTCAATAAAGCTTAGTTTGCCTAGCTTTTGACAATAAAAACTGTGAGGGTCGTCTTGAACAGGCTCAAAACTGCAATGATAGCAATTCCAGCAGCTTCGGCATGGAGTTTCTGTCTGACTGGATGTTGCTCCCAATTCCCCAGCATTCTTTTGAGTGGATGCTGAAATTTCACGGTTTGACGGATGATTGGCTGTTTGAGTTCGTTGGTTTTTGGAACTGCTCTCGTTGTTAGACTTATTCCTCGAAATTTTTTTCTGGTGTTCTTCAACAACTTGGGCAACGTGAAAAGCCGTAAGTTTGCCGTTCGGAGCAGTAGAAACGGCTTGGGCCCAAGCCCTAGGCTGCTCTTGGGAGGGTAGTGCTGTTAGAGGGCGAACTTGGCGCTCATTGGCGGGAAGGATTTGTGCGCCATGGCGCACATTTTCGTACACGGTTGCCGCCTCGATCAATTGGTAAGCTGAGCGACGAGACATTTCCCACCGATTAGTGCAATAGTCTTCAAAAGTCGAGAAGTCTTGTCGGTAGAGACGCCGATCGCGGATATGGCGCAAAGCTTGCCCTATTTCCCAAAAAGCTTTCAAGCTCCGTTCGACTGTAGCTTCCAAGCTGCTTAATTCTAATGCTTCAGCATCAGTGAGCGTGCTCTGGGCAGACAAATCTTTAGCGTCGGCTTTGTTTAGCTGGCAGTCCTGTGCAACTCTCGCAGTGAGTTCAGCGCTGCGAACAACAGAGAAGTTATGTGCATCAGAACCGCGAACTGTGTTGGAGGATGACATTGATGTTCCGTCCGTCTTGCGGGGTGCAAGATTAAGTATTGCATAATGCAAGAGTAGTTGCGTAATCGATTAAGGCTTTGATGGCTCAAATTTTGTAGAAAAGGGGTAAAATACAGCAGGGGCAGTCAAAAATGCGATCGTCAAAAAATTGCTCAAACCTTGCAAATACAAGGACTTTACCGTTAAATAGATGTATAGTGCCAGGTAATTTATCTGATCCGAGGTAATTTATCTGATTCTCGAAAGATCCTGTCTCAATCCCTCCTGTAGCGAAGAGGTTTCTATGTTACAGAAAGTAAAATAGTGTACTGTAATAGCGTCAGGTAAGTACTTGTGACTGTTAGCTCTGTGTCTTCTCTTATACTCGATCGCCAAAAGCGGCTGACTCAGTTGATCGAGCTGCTGCTGAAAGAAGGCTGGACTCAAAGCGCTTTAGCGTCCGCTATCGGAGTAGATTTTTCAACAATATATCGGTGGTTAAAAGGAAAAACGATACCCGAATCCGATTCTAAGAACTTTCGGCAACTGGCAAAGTTAAGCGGTGGCAGTACCAAGACTCTGCAACTTTATTTGGATGGAGAAATATCCCTATCAGTTTATCAACGCGGTTTGGATGAAGTGGCGATCGGTCAGGTGAGTGGCAGCAAGAGGGTAGGCTCTGAAAAAATTAAAAAAGAAGTTTTAGCAAAGATCTATTCCCTCGATCCAGATGATATTGCCGATATCATTTCTTCCTCAGTAGCATTTTTAGCCAAACTTGTATAATTAGGTAACAAGCAGCCTACACCCTCACGGTTTTCGGTTGAGAAGCCGGAAAAGTCAGCGTCTCATTCCCCACTCCCCCTGACTTCTGGCGATCGCCGCTATTGCTCAGTCTTTTATGCTCTGAGCAATGTACCTCCTTACTCTATCCGACCTCAATCAAACTATTCATACTAGCCCACTACAAGAGCCGCCTCTTGTTCCTTCCTATCTGCAAGAACGCTTGCAACTGCTTGTCAAGCAAATTTTAATGGGATTACCTGTCGAGCCAATTCTCAACAGTCACCCCCAGTTACAGCAGTGGGTTTTCCAGCTCAAAGAACTATCGCCATCACTGTTTTTACCGCAGCGAAAGCTGTTTGTTGACATTCCAATTCAAACAAAACTAGACCGAACAAAAAGGGGAGTGACAGAAGAAAATTCTTCCCCTTCTCCTCCATTTAAAGTGATACAAGTCCGTACAAATGTGGGTTTAGTCAAAGGAACACCCAGACTAATTGAGTGGGCGATTCGCCATCCTGTACTGACTTGGCAAGACCGAGTTAAGTTATGGGTAGCTGCCGAATTCTTCGAGATCGAGCCTCACAAGCTGCAACTGATTATTTTGGCACTGCACCCGACTCAACCAGCAGAAAAAGTTCAGTTTGCCTGGGACAGTAAGCAACACCGACACACTCAAAATTGGCTTTTGACTACCCTTGAACCAGAGACAGAACAAACAGTTATCAAGCTTAATTGTTATCTAACACCTCAACCGAAGGAAGTAGCAACAGCTATCAATTTGGATGAAATCAACGAAGTGTCGATATAATCAGTTCACATTTTATTGTCATCCTCCTATCGAGAGATATCCACCTATTCCCAACGCAATCGCCCATTTCTTCTTTCCATAGGAGGATGACACTCTTTAATATGAGAAAAAACAATAGATATGGATAAAATGTAGTAGGAATCTTAGCCGTGACTGCAACTACCGCCACCCAACCAAAAACAAGCCAACTAAAAACCATCCTGATAGTTGAAGATGACCCGATGATGCAGCTTGGTCTACAGCATATCCTCAATAACCAACCCCATTTAACAGTAGTCGCACAAGCTGTTAACGGCAACGAAGCCGTCAGTGCCGCGCTGCAACACCAACCAGACATCGCCCTGATGGACATTGACTTACCCGGAATCGACGGTATTGCAGCCGCGCAGCAAATCAGAGCCGCACTGCCGCATACTCGCATCCTGATGCTCACCCACCACAGCAATCCAACTCAGGTAATGGCGGCTTTGTCAAGCGGCGCTCACGGCTACTGCGTTAAAGGCACTAACGCAGAACAACTTCTAGCAGCGATTACGACTGTGCAAGAAGGTGGCAGTTACCTAGACCCTAAGATTGCCGACTGCGTGCTGCAAAATCTCAAAACGCCACTGCCCGAAAGCTATGCGAATGACGACATCAAGCTGACAGAACGGGAAATGCAGGTTTTGCAGCAGCTAGTTGAGGGTAAAAGCAATAAACAAATCGCTGCTCAACTAGGAATGAGCGTCCACACCGCCAAAGGTCATGTAGAGATGATTATAGCTAAATTTGAAGCGAGCGATCGCACCCACGCCGCCGTTAAAGCACTGCGCTTGGGGCTAGTTTAACCGTTAGAATTAAGAAACTAATATAGCAATCCGTACATCAATTGCGAACCTCTCTCTTTTTTTCCTCTGCGCTCTAGAATAAAAAATCCCCTATAATTGATTGACCGCATAACAGGTTTTATCCACGTCTCTGTGCCAACCTTTTTCTCAATTCGTCAGCCGATGAGTGAGGCAATTGTTTTCCAAACCTTCTTGCAGTAGCCGCTGTTCAGCAGCTTCTAATTGTTTTAAAAAAAGTGGTTTTTGAGGCGTAGCTATCGCGTAGCAAATTATGATATCTTGTCAATCTTCAAACTTGGGCAATGTCAACCAAAACCTCGCTCCTTTTCCCAATTCGCTATCAACGCCAATCTCTCCGCCGTGAGCCTCAACAATTTGCCTGCAAATGTAAAGTCCCAATCCCAACCCTTGCCTTAAACTAACTCCAACTCCCCTCGTATAAGGCTCGAATAATCTTGCACATTGCTGAGGAGAAATTCCGGCCCCATTGTCTGCAACCGTACAGCGAACCATCTCGCCTTCCTTTTTAGCTTCTACAGTCAAAATAAACCCAGACTGATTGTATTTAACAGCATTGTCGATCAGATTGCCAAACACCCGCCAGAGCTGCTGACCATCAGCATTGACTAAAGGCAAATCTGCTGCAAAAAGCTGCTTAACCTTGACTCGATGCTGGTTGAGAATTGGTAATCTTTCAATAAGAATATTTTGGACTAAAGTGGGCAGCGACAGCGGCTTCATGGCTAAAGAAGCACTTTTCACATCAAACTGTTGTGTTGCTGTTAGTGACTCAATCAACTGGAGTTGGCGCGAACAGCTTTGCACCATAACCTCCACAGTCCGCCTATCAATAACAATGTTGCTGCCAGCATCATTGAGGCGACTTCGCAGCAGCAGCGACATTCCTGATAGAGGCGATCGCAAATCGTGCGAAACAGCGTGCAACAGCATTCTTAAATTGGCTTCTGCTTGCTGTCTTTCTTGAATTTCCTGGCTGAGCTGAACATTTTGTGTAGCCAATTGCACGTTAGCGCAGCGAAGTTGTTGCTGTAAACGCTGCATTTTAAGTTGGGCAGATACCCGCGCTAACACTTCAACAGGCTCAAAAGGTTTTATAATGTAGTCAGCACCGCCCGCCTCAAACCCTTTTACTTTGTCAAATACGTCATCTAAAGCGCTGATGAAAATTATAGGGATATCACAAGTAGCTTCAGATGCTTTAAGTTGACGGCAGACTTCATAACCATCCATACCGGGCATTTTTATGTCTAGCAAAATCAAGTCGGGCGCTTGCAACTCTACTGCTTTTAAAGCTCGCTGTCCACTAATCAACTTCCTGACTTTGTAACCGTTTTCAATTAGCAATTGAGAAAGTAGTTGAATGTTAGCGGGAATATCGTCAACAATCAAAATGTCAGCCAAAAATTGTTTAGTTTGCTCCATCATCTATCGCCACCAAAGGACAGAGTTTTGAGTTTTTTCCGAATATTGCCAACCGCTATTTTCCCAGCCGCGCTGTTCGCACCAGCAGCATTAACAGGCGACTCAACATCAGCCACAGTCACGGGTTCTTCTGGATCGTTCGGATGTGGCAGCAATTGGTAAGCGAATCGAATCCGCTGATCCAGCTCTTCATCTATATTGAGCAGTTTACCCGTCTGCTGCTCTACTGACAAAGCTTTCGCCCGCCTTTCAAGCTGCGGTCTGATGCTGCTGTCCCACAGTTGTTCAGACTCTTTAGCTCGCTTTATGTCGCCGGGCCGCACCGGAATCTTGAGAGGGTAGGGAAATAAAGCTTCCGTCCCCGTTGCGTAGGCCGGTGAAGTGATCACGCACTTGCCTTGAGGAAACCTCAGAATTTCGTCAGGACTAATCAGCGGTTTCTTTTGCAACTGTTCGCCCCAGTTGACAGAACGGCTCGTTTGCTGTCCCGTCGAGCTGCCGGTCGATCGATTTTTTACCAGCACTTCCACTTCCCCGTACCGCTTAGAATATTTCTCGGCTGTCTCAAAATCGCCGGGGTTGAAGAGGACATGAGTTGACAGAGCACTGGCGATCGCAGCCCCTTTTTTATCCCCATAGAGATTATAGAGTTGATTGAGCGATTGAATGCCAACAATCGGTACGCCGCCAGCAGAACGATATTCGTTAGCCCACTGATCCATTCTGTCGAACTTGAGAGATGGAAACTCGTCTAAGCAGTACAAAAATGGGTCAGAACGTACCCGACTCAAATTAGACACCACACATAAGTGAATAGCAGCAGCTAACAGCGGCCCCACTACAGTGCGTCTTTGGTCATCTAATTTGAAAATAATGCACTTTTTCCCTTCTAAAGCAATTGGAATTGTGCTGCGACCAATAAATGCCCGCAACAAATCTTTTTGAATGAAACTGGAGTAGGTTGCCTCTGCGGTTGCCTTAATGCCCGCCACTGTTTTTTCAGCATCTTTTGAACTTAATAACTGCGAAAAACTAGAGGCAATCCACCTGTCCATTTTGAGGGGATGATCGTCGGGTCGGTGAACGGCGTGGTCGATGCGCTTGACCAAATCAGGCAGTTGAATAATTGCGTACACAAAAGCTAAATCCGGGTAAGGACTGCTTTTTGCCAACTGCACTAAACCCTTCGCCATCAACTCGCCTGCTTTCTCAAAAAACTCATTGCCTTTACTCTCCCCCGGACTAGCATTTCGAGCAATAACTTGTCCAATTTCTGCTGCCATTACTGCATCTTGTGCATCTCTCATAAAATCCAGAGGATTGATAGTGCCGCTGTAAGCTTCCCCTGGCGCAAACACTTGCACATCGTAGCCATAGCGCACTGCAAGGGGTGCAAGCACTTTCATCTGGTCTCCTTTTTTGTCGTAAATAATGGCAGGAAAACCTTGCTGGAATGCACTTTCAACCATCCGGTCAATGACGCTGAATGTTTTGCCAGAACCCGGAGCACCAATGACTAAAGTTCCGCGTTCTGCGTGGGGAAACCAAACCGTCGGATTTGCACCTAATAGCGTTTGCAATCGAGCACTCAATCCCTGACAACTTTTAAACCAATAAGTCGGCGTACCGCTCCACAAAGTAACGGGCTGCCGTTTTTTTTCTTTCATTTGCTTGAGGGCAGAGCCTGTGGCTGCCAATTTTTCAGCCGTCCCGCACAGCCGCCCGGAGGTAATTTTCCCTTTCCCGTTTCCAACTAATTTGGAAGCAATAAGTAAGCCTGCCATTAGCCCTAACATTGCCAGTCCCTCTGGCTTCATAAACTGACCCAACAACCCGCCAAAATCGATGCTAGTTAACGAACGTTTAGGAGGTTGAACTGCCATTGGTATCAAGGTAGCTTTGTTAATTTTAGGCAAAAATTGCAAATTGTTCATTTTTTTACCTCTTAAAAAACTAAATGTTTCCGATAGCGGCTATCGCCTCAAGGGGGAGACCATGACAAAAATAGGTAAACAATGGTAAGAAGCAATAACGCGAAATCTCCCAGTAAGACAGTACAGAATTCTAGTGGAAACTCCAACAGGCAAAAGAACAAGAGTGCTGATTATTACGAGATAGATCCGGAGCTATTCAACAGTGATTACAACCAAACTCGCAAGCCCTCTTTGCCCTATGGAATCGTGATTAACGATAACCCAGCAGGTATTTTGCTCCCGAACGACCAGCTTGTCAAAGCGGAATGGCACGTAATGCCTAATGTTGAGGAATTGACAACGGTCGAACTAAGCGAAGAAGTGACAGGCTTACTGCTCCCAAAAGCGAGAATGTTGGTATTAGCTTGTGTGCCTGAGTACATCCGCTACAAAGATATTGAAGAAAATGGAGAATTAGCAGGTAGTTTTATTGGGCTTTACGACGAATATCGCGATTCCCTCGATAAAAAGACGCAGGAAGTGTGTTCCGAACACGCTCTCATCTTTCTAAATCCCAAAAACCAACCCCTGCATCAGGTACCGATTGTCGTCCGCTTCAAGAATGTAGCCCTCTGGAGCTTTAAGAGCGCTAGAGAAGAATTTTACCGCAATTTGGAACGGGCATTTGCTGATTGCTTTGGGAGAGATTACAGCGGTAAAAATGACAAGTGGCGCTCTTTGGGAGTGTTGAATGTCGAATTTAGAGCTATCAAAGAAGGGGAAGGCAAAAATAAATCGTTTTGCTGCAAAACTCACAGCATTACTCAGCCAACTGATGCTAATTTTCCCAAGCTATTTCTCGGTCAAAAACCACAAAAGAAATTGATTTGGGGACTGCACAATAGCATTGCTGGGTTCATTGACGCTAGCGAGGCCGGGTTGCCAGCTATAGCTGCTGGTGTCGAACCTGAAGTCCAGGCGTTGCCAGAAAGCGTAACTAACCGCAAAAATCGAGGTAAATTGTCGCCCCCTCGCAAAATTGCACAAGTTGAAGGAGGAACAGACTCAGAATTAGAGGAGTTAGATGAATTTTCCGAGGCTGCTGAGGTTGAAGTTGAGGTTGATTCAGAAGAAGATTTTGACTTCGATGAACCCGCAGACTACTAAACACTAACTACTGAAAAGCTGGCTGTCAGCAAGTTGATAGGTAAGGCCGTCGTAGCAAAATTGAAGCTGGCGGCGGCCTTCTTTGGAAAGCTGATTCACTCCTAGACAAGGCAAACCCTCGTGTGAGGAACTGTCAGCCTTAAACAAAGGAGTTTTCAGCGGTTTATGGGGGTCGAGATAAGCTGCAAATACTTCTGTTGGCATTTGACTTGAATCATTAGGAATTAAGTAGCCAACATAAAGGCAGCCTTTTGTGCCGCACAGAGTGGAATTATTGAAATCATAAAGGTTCAGCCGTCCTACCGAGCCATTAACTTGCCACACTCGCATTCTCTTAATTGCTTCCGCCGCTGCACTTTGCCCAGCCGCTACTTTGAGTTCTGGAAGGCTGCTGTGTTCCTTTACAATTAGGGTTAAAGTTTCTTTTGGAGTGACTCGCAAAGCTTGTTGCCAAGAAGCTGGTGTGGTTGTTGCTGAACTAGAATTCGTGCAAGCAACTGTCCCCAATAATAGCGACAGGGCGGTAAAAACTGTCAAACCAATGCGAAACCAGTAACCAAGTTGATTTAACCAAACCGGGGGGTTGACAATCTTTTGGGTGCCTGCTGTTTGTTGCTTAACTCTATTTTGTTTAACCATTTGTTACTCCACTCCTACAAAATACAAGAAAAAACAGGACACTAAAGCAGAAGAAAAAGACAATAAAAGAGAGATTGTTTTGCTGAACTAAGCTGTTGTATGTCTAAATCTTACAGTCAATTTTTATGACTTCCTTCGGGGAATACAAAACGACTCTACAATTTATATCCTGAACAGCTTAGAAGTCATATCTAATCAGTTGACATCGGAATTATTATCTCTCTCTTCTCTTTCTCTGTGTCCTCTGTGCCCTCTGTGGTTTAATCATTCCGATACCACCAATTTTGATATCAATGCCATAAAATTAATGGTTTCAGCAATTAAAAACGTCCTGGTTGTAGAGAAGGTTGTTAGACTTGTTAATAACTTGCTTTTCCACCTCCTCTTTCCCCTGGTTCAATGGGAGAGTGCAGCCGTGCCAAAACTAATTGCTAGTCCCAAACCGATTAGAATCATAAAAAGTTGCTGCTTTCGCTTGTAAAAAAGTCGAATTAAGAACCACATTCCCATCAAAAAAGAGCTAATGAACAGCGCAACCTTAATACTCCCACTAGCATTTAAAGTAATGCCGGAGCCGACCGAGTTGCTGATGCCATTGCTGTCACCAGAATTAGCTTGGCAATTGTCGCTGGTATTGTGGTTATAAAGCTCTCGAACTTTTTCCCCGTACTGTTTGAGAGAGTAGCCACCTAAAATGTTGGAATAGCTGGCATCAATTTTACTGCCAGAACCCCCAAAGTGTTTTTGCGCTACTCGCTCAATTAAGCGATCGCCCTTGAACACCTGCCCAGTTTTAGGGTCAATTTCCTGTTGGCTGCTGACTAAGTTCTCAGCTAGAGAATTTTGCAAGACTTTATCCTGAACAGCAGGAGGAAAATATTGGAAGAGTTCCTCTCTTGTAGGTTTTTGGCCTTTGTTGACGTTCAGGATAAAGTTAGCCGCCCCTGGAATTGAGCTGACAGCACGCTGCACTTCTTCCCGGTAACTCATCAACTGATAGCGACCGATCGCCCGCCCGCAGTTGCGAGCTCCTTCAGTACAAACCATCTCCCCAATGGCTTCGTAGTCGGCACTGGCTGCATTTTCCAAATTGGTGATTCCTTCGGAAAGCTTTGCTAACGCCTCCCCTAATGAAGCCACATCCACACCGCTCACGTAAGTCGCTGGGCGCGCGCACTCTCGCTTTGATTCAGGTACCGGCTGAGCTGGTAAAGCGTTTTTTTTAGCTTGATTTGAACTCAGCGGCTTTGAAGGTTTTGTTTCAGATGCGACGCCTTTTGAGCGAGAAATAGTGTTAGAAGAACCGCCCTCCAATCGACCGACAAACATAGGCGAATTAACGCTGTAACTGAGAAAGGGAACCGGACCAATAATGTAAGGCGATTTGCCGCAGGGCAAACTAAACCTGAAGTACAGAGCCGTGTCAACAGTATCGCTGGTTTCTGACGGTTCCATTACCACTACTTTAAACACTTCCCCAAAAGGATGCCGGCCCGTCGGTTCCCAACCGCTCAAACAGCCAGAACCGCCTCGTACTTCCTGATATTTGCCGCTAATCCACTGCTTGCCTTCTAGCGGCCCTGTGGCGCGGCGACCGGCGTTTTCCATGTCGTCGAGTTCGATATAAGCGCAATCTTTCTCGCAGGCTACCGCAAATCCTTCTACATCAGAACCGGAAATTGTATTAGAGCGTTTGCTTTCGTACCGACTGTAAATCATGTCAATTCGCATGATTGTGCTGCCAATAGACGCAATAGGAACCGGAAAACTAGAAAGCGGGACTTGACTCAGCAGCGGAATATTGCTGATGAGTTCCTCTGACCAGCCAGAGAACTGTTCTAAATTTACGCTATTAAGGTTGGGGATTTGGGCGATCGCAAACTCAGATAGGTCAATTTGGTTAAGTTTTGCCTGCGCTAGTTGCGGTACTTGTTTTACAGCTTGACCAATTGGTAATTGGTTGATGTTAGGGTTCACTCCGGCTATTTGAGAAGATAAAGAAGCAAGTGGAGGAACATCGCTCAATTGAAATTGGCCCAGATTCGGAACAATTTCAGCCAAGTGACCGACAGTTTGCTTACCAGCTAATGGAAATGCTGACAAGCTGATATTCTCTAAATTGATATCCCCTAGTGCCAATTGTTCAATTGCTTGCAAAGACAGAATTTCTGGTTTTACATCGTTAATGTCACCCAGCTTCAAGATGTTGTCAACAGAAGTGCCGGCTTGCCAGCTTCGACCGCCAGAACTTCCCGAACTAGCAACGGCGGGCAGGGAACTAAAGGTAATCTGGCTCCAATCTGGCAGCAAAACTCTAGATTGTTCTTTTTCCCAAATTTTAGTAGGTAAGGAACTAGCACTAGCAATTGATGGAAAGCTTAAGAAAGTAATGCAGATGAAAGCAAAAATTAGGCAGAGTGTACTGGCAGCTATTAAAGCCGAGCCTACCTGGCTTAATTTTATTAACTGCTTTGGACTGTTCATGGGAATCCTATTGATGTCAACTAAAATTAGGTAAAAAAACTGCTCTATTCTTTCTAATTTGGAAAAACTTTCAACTGTTTTTAAAACATTACGAAAAATAGAGCAGTATTGCATGCAGAAATTACCCATCAGCTAAATCCCTCTCCCCCTCTCTCCCCCTCTCTCCCTCTCGCCCTCTCTACCTTTCTCCCTCTTTTCCTCTCCATTTTAGGAATTACCCAAAAACCCGGTTTTTCTATGTAATTCCGTCATTTTAGGTTGAGGATGAGAACGAGAAACTGGGTTTTTTAGGTTGATGCGTCCTGGACTGCATTTCTCCATCTTCGCTTTTTTCTTTAATCAAGCTCCAGCTCAAGCTGTGGATTCGGGCGGACTGCTGAATCTGTCCAAGGAGTATCTGCTAGGTTGGACAAGTCATACACATTTTCTTGGTAAGCGTTGTCAAAATTACCTTGGCGAACTTCTTTAGATGACGAGTAACCGACAGTCAAATCGGGTGCCGATTCGTAACCGGAGTTGTTATAGCCGGAATTAGGTTCAATCGAAGCATTGTGCATGGTTTTTCTTAGTTTATGTGGTCAACAAGTCCAATTTAAATCGCATCTAGTTCCTGCAACTTCATTCCTGTGAGCGATTTCGTTCAGTAAAAATTACCCCCTCTAAATGGAGGGGGCAGCTTTATGAAGGTTGCCTAACGGCTCTCAGCACTAGGCAATTCTAGGAAGTCGAGAAAAATGTTTTTTAAGAGAGAGTAGGAACTAAAAGCTAAAGAATACCCATGCTTAAGAGAGGGGATATGATGCAGGTTGGGGTGCGTTCAAAGCTACCAAATTACTTCTGCATTTTTTATTAATTGTTCAATAACTCCAAGCAAATCACTTGGTTTGGTGCGAGAACACCTCCGACTTTTATTACTTGCAGCTCTCCGCTTTCGTCGGGATATTGTGCTTTAACTTGGGCAATTGCTGCATCTAAACTAGATGCCTGAGCAATATACACCTTCTCAAGAGCACTTAGTACCCAAATAGGTTTGGGCCACTTATGTCGAGGTTGAAGAATTGAATAGTGAATCACTTGACCAGTGTACTGAACAATTTGCTCGATCACAGTTTCCGAACAAAACTCCCCCAATTCTGACTCAATACATTGTTTGAGTTCTTTCGCAGGAATCTGCTCAAAAACTGATTCTAAGTGCATTAATGCTGGTCTTGTCTGCTCTAATTGAGTGTGTTCCTGCACGACTAATGACTCTACGAAATGACTCACCTGGTTGATTATTGAGTCAAAATCTAGCTCCATCAATAAATGCCCTAAATACTCCCTTAACAAATTTCTTAGCTTTTCATCAGAGATATTGATACCGCAGGTTTTCAGATAAACTGAAGGTTTATTACCCAAATTCCGACCGCAGCCAACTTCTCCATTAGCTGCATCTTCTGCTTCTATCAGTTCCATCAAGCGCGGATAACTGGTTGTATCATCTATTGTGGATGGGGGCTGGGAGGGAATTGAGTTACTCATTTGTCTTTCCTTAATGTTTCAAAGTAATTAAGATTGTCTGGTTCTTCAGGATCTGGACCGCAGTCTAGCAGCCCCACTTTCAACTTTCTATAAAATACTAGCGCACCAGGCAGTGCGTGGAAGCCTATCCTTCCTTGGTATCCTAGTTCCTCACTACGAGCGATCGCAAAATCTATCAGAGTTCCACCTACTCCCTTATAAGTTGGAGGATTGCTAATAGTTTGTCGATTCCAGGGAGCCGTTGCTAGGGCTCTGACGTAAACCAATCTTCGTCTCAATTGAGACTCAATATAGCAGCGTTTTTTTAAAATATCGATAGTCATTAAACCCTGAGTTATGCCATCACACTCAATGGCATATAGTTCATCTCCTGGTAAAAATTGAGTTCGATAGCTTTTACTAACCCAATTCCAGTATTCATCTTCTTCTCCACTCCCTCGAAGGGTTGGTTCCCAGAGGTTTGTGGCATCTTCTAAATGCTTCTCAGTAACGGATGTCAGGATAGCATTAACTACCTGTCGATCTCGAACTCTAAGAAGCTGGATAGGGCGATTCAATTGCCAAACCTAATTATTGTGACAACTACATTATATATCCTAATCTTTAAATTTAAATTCAAGCAATATTTTCCCACCCACCTCTATATAAAAATCTTTTTTACAATCTAATCGTTCCGAATTAAAGTCGCACTTAACAGTGCTGTATGGGTGAAGTTCATACATCTGAGCTCACCGTTATGAAAAAACTCCTCGCTATCGCTCTAACAAGCCTTTTGCTCTTAATGGCAACAGACGCTAACGCAGTCGTCTGTAAAAAGATTACAGAGGGCAAACCCGGCTGCGACCTTTTAGGCGGCACTTGGGATAGTCAAAACAACTGTTGCCGACTCTAAAGTTGGCAACTATTTTGTAAGGATTCAGGTCTAAAAACTTGCGGCTCCAACGCTTGTCTGGCAAGGGTTTTAGGGCAAAATAAGGGTTTTTGTCTTTCGTGGTTGATTGTCAATAAAGGACGAAAAACTGTCATTTTTTGTCATTTATTGAGAATAGAGATTTATTTAGCATCAAGCTCCAGATCTAAAGTCTTTGCCCAGCAAGGAGTTCAGTGACCTGAATCCTTACACTATTTTCAATGAAAACCAGGCAACCCCTGGTTGTTTTTAGACCAACCGCCATCCTTTATGTCTTTTACCTTATTTCTAAAGTTCAGGACTTAAATTGATTTACAAAAAACCGAATAATAACTCAATACGCTTGGGTTAGCGCTTTCAGACGAATTTAATTTCACGGATTTTTTGGAATTCCCGACTTGTGAAAGGAAGTCACATTGTTCTGAGTCCAAGCGTATTGACTTAAAACTCGTATACTTCCCAAATAAAACCCATTATCCTCAAGCTACCTAATCTCGAATACCGGCTTAAAAATAATAAAACTTCGTGCATTTTTGACAGAAAGATAGCCTTTCACTTTTTTTAGAAAAGCAAGTAATTATGAAACCTACTCCGCTAAACCAGCAGAAACAATCAACCGCTATTCCAACTTCTTTGACGCCCGAGAAACTTAAAATAGCTCAGTTCCCAGTTACACTTAAAACCCCTTACCAACTGATCGATACTGCTTTCAATCTTGAAACAGCCCTTCAACCATTCCAACAAGCAAAAATTATCGGTATAGACTGCGAAACGACAGGGCTTGACCCATATCAAGCCAAAATTAGATTGTTACAAATTGCCATTCCTGACCATCCAGTAATCATTGTAGATTTATGGGCAATTGAACCGAGTTTTCTCGAACCATTACGCTTGCTCTTAGCGAGTCCTGCACTGAAGGTAGGTCACAACCTCAAATTTGAATGGCAAATGCTCACTTTTGCCGGACTGGAACCATCCAAACCCTTTTTCGATACCTATTTGGCTTACCGAGTGCTGACGGCTGGACTAAAACGCCATTTGTCCCTAGAGGCTGTCACTGAAATTTTGTTGAAAGTAAAGCTAGACAAAACGCAGCAAGTTAGCGATTGGTCGGGAAATTTAACACTCGCTCAACTGCAATATGCTGCTACCGATGCTGCAATCTTACTCCCGCTGGCTGCTGCTCTGCAACAAAAACTGAAAGCTTCTAAGCTTTGGAAAACTGCTTTACTAGAGTTTGCCTGTCTGCCTGCGGTGGCTTCTATGGAACTCAACGGAATGCTTTTAGATAGAGAACAGTGGAGAGTTTTGGGAGTGAAGCTCTGTCATCAACGCGACTCTCTTTTAAAACAAATTAATTCGCAACTCCATCGACCTAACCCTCACCAACAAATCTCTCTGCTGCCGGAATTTACGGATACAATTAATCCTCGCTCTCCCAAGCAAGTTCTAGCGGCTTTGCAACAGAAAGGCATTCCTGTTACTTCCACTAACTCTCAACATTTAATTCCTTTGCAACGCAAGTATCCTGTGATTCAAACACTGTTAGAGTACCGCAGCTTATCTACTCGTATCGATACTTTTACTCTGGGTTTACCTGAACGCATTCACCCGATTACAGGGCGCATCCATCCCAATTGGTTTCAGATTGGTGCTAGATCAGGACGGTTTAGTTGTCGAGAACCGAATTTAACGAATATCCCCAGAGATAAGGAAACCCGACAGTGTTTTAAAGTAGCACCCGGTTGTGTCCTGCTCAAAGCCGATTACAGCCAGATTGAACTGCGGATTATGGCGAAGGTTTCGGGCGATCGCACGATGGTGAAAGCCTACTCTCAAGGGGAAGATTTGCACTCTCTGACAGCTTCTTTGGTGCTGGCAAAACCCTTATCTGAAATTACTCTCGAAGACAGACAGCTCGGTAAAATCATTAACTTCGGTTTAATTTATGGCATGGGAGTTACGAAATTTAAGAATATGGCTCAAGCAGAGCATGGAGTCACTTTAACGCTGCAACAAGCTTCACACTTTCGTAAGAAGTTCTTTGAATCCTATACAGGTATCAAACAATTTCACAGCAAAGTTCGGAGCGCCTGGAGCCGAGGTATTCGAGAGAGTCGGACAGTCTTAGGCAGAAGGAGATTATGGTCAAAAGATACTAAACCGCTGCTTAACGAAATGCTAAATAACCCAATTCAAGGGATGAGCGCTGACATTACTAAACTCGCTCTTGCTCTCATTTTTTCACCTCTAAGCTGCACGGATGCTAAACTGATTTGTGTGGTTCACGATGAAATTTTAATAGAGAGTCCTATCGAAGAAGTAAACCACGTTAAAGCAATGCTTAAAAAATGTATGGTGAGAGCCGGGAATAAATTTCTCTCTCCGATTCCTTGCGAGGTAGAAATTAAGGTGATGGAAAGTTGGGGAGGGTAAGAGATTAACGGGGAAAGATGGGGGAGTGGGAGTAGGGAGAAAACGAACCGATGCTATTGCGATTTATCATGCACTCAAGTTTTCTCGTAAGCAGGTGGCCGATACTCGAATAACTCTTGCTCTCCCGCCGCAAATTTAGACCCATCCCTCCCAGAAGCAGGCCGAGCAAAGGACGCTTTGTTGCGAATCCCCTGGATATCTTCAGAAGAACGCTCAGACGATAGCACAAATTGAGTTCTCTGATAACGCAAATGGGCCAATTCAATTTTACCAGGTCGCCCTTCACAATAAGCTCGCTCAGCACAGCGCTTTACTGCGATCGCAATTTCAGCACTCGTTGCTCCGGCATAATCAGATAGTAGCGAATACCACTGCCTGTCGCTCCAAAGATTCTCTTTTCCTTCCCCAAACTGCTCTGGGAAATACTTAGCTAAGTGCAAATTGAAAATCTCATAGCGAGCGCCGCTGTGTGGCAAATCCACAAACCAGATTCCGCCGTCGTCAAATCTGCGGATAAGTTCAGCCGGCAGCATTTCTAAGCGGTTAACAGTAGCTAACATTAACACGGGGCTCTCATGTTCCTGCATCCATGTGAGCAATTTCTGCGACAGCCGCCTAGCTACACCGCCATCAGCATTTGATTCCCAGCCAGAAAAACCCTTGTCAAAATCGTCAAAGAACAGCACGCAGCCGCCCAAATTATCGGCTGTATCCAGCATTTTGTTGAGAGCGCGATCGGGATTAGAGGAACCTAGAATATTGCCCCAACTTGCTGCTAAAAGCGCATAACCTAGCTTCTTAGCAGCTAGCTTTGCACTCAAACTTTTGCCCGTCCCCGGCGGCCCCCACAGCAGCATTCCTTTGGGAGGTCTGAGGTGATATTTCTTGGCATCAGCTTCTGACAGCTTTACGACTTCGCTCAAATAAGCGTCTAATAAATCTAAACCGCCAGCATGAGGCACGTCTGGAGAAGCAATGAACTCCAACCCCTGGTCTCGAAGTTGCGATATTTTATGCTCCAATACCAACTGTGCGATTTGGACAACTGAAGCTGTCACACAGAGCGATCGATCTAACACTAATTCAATTTCAGCAGTTGGCAGCCCTAGACTCGAAACAGCCAGCCGTTTTTTAGCAGCTACCGCATCTGAACCAAAATCAAGGGAACAATTGCGATCGCAAAAATTATCCACAAGAACTTCGACTTCAAAGCGATCGGGTAACGGACATTTGAGTAGAGGAATTAATGGACTTAGCTTTGATGGCAGTTGGATGTACTCGCCCAAAAGTATCCAATATTGGTTGGCCCAACGCCCTTTCAGCTCAAAAAATGCGTTAGCTAATTGAGAATAACGGCGGACAAGAGGCTGTTCGCTACTGCCTGACTCCAAAATATCCTCTAACAAAAAGATACCGGGATAGTCATTTTCCAGCAGAAATTGCAGGACATCATTCTCGACAGATAGCTCAGTTTTGCAGAGGACGCATTCACTATTATACATCTCTGAAAAAGCATCTGAAACGCTTGTCATGTTTGAGTGAAAACCTAAATTTGGGAGATGTTTATCGAAACACTGCACCTGTTGAAGAGTTGACTGCACCTGTTGAAGAGTTGACTGCACCTGTTGAAGAGTTGCATAGCCAGGATTCCAATAATAAACAGGTAAACAACACTCATTAGCGTACTGATGAAATGATGACAAGATTGTTTGGCGATCGGCACTGTAATATTCGAGGGCAATAATGGGAGTTTGAATAACTCTTAAGTTAGACCAGTTATTGAAAATCTTCATGCGTTATACACCACTACTTACAGGAGATTTAACATAAAAGTTAACTAATGTAATTAAAATTTAACTTCCTGCTAATGAGCGAAATACGCCCCCTCAACTGGAGGGGGTAATTGTGCCTAACGGCACTCATAAATTGATGTTATGTAAGTTAAATTGTCAATCATGGCCACAACTAAAAAACAAACAGCAGCCACTCCAAATCGCTCTCAGTCACCAGTGCCTGCTAAATCAAAACCGCCTGAAAAACAGAACAGTCAAACAGTCGGCAGTAACAATGGAGCTAAATCAAAACCTCAACCTAACCTCAGCTCCGAGCAACTTGCTGGCGAGCTAGTCAAACAGATTCGCAATACAATTCATAAGAAATACGGTGTGACTATTCAGCGTCGCGATAGCCGTATTTCGACAAAGGTTGGCCACGCAATTCGCGAAAAACTGGGATTGGATATTCAAGCTCAGTTGAACAAGCGCAACGGCAATGGCAATGGTAAAAAGTTCGACTGGCAAGAGTGGAACAATACTGTGTTTCCCAAGCTAGTTGGCCGGCCCGATGAACTCAAGTATGATGTCGAAGTTGTTGCTTTAGCGATGAGCCAACTTTACGATACAATTGCTGACAATCCACAAGCTGCCATTGCCGATTTAATGGAGTTCAATGCTCAAAGCTTAAAGCGTCGCAACGAGTTAGCTAAATCCTCTGAAGAAGATACTGAAGAACTCGATGAGGACGACGAACTAGATGATGAAGATGATGAAATTGATGACATACTCGATGAAATTGATGAGGATGACGAAGACGAGGAAGGCGATGAGGATGAGGATGATGACGATGAGGAGGATGATTTTAGTTTAGACGAAGAGGAAGAATTTGAGGAAGACGACGAATAATTGCTAAAGTTTGATTAGAAAGCTCTGCTGAAAAAGCAGAGCATTTTTTTGCCTCTATCGAGGCCTTTTCCACGAATCGCGATGCTGGGTAATGATTGTCGCCACCGTCCGAATCAGGACGCTCTGGGAAGCAGACCCAACAAATTCACAATCAAGGAAACTTTGACCTTGGTTGTGAATTTAATTTTACCCACTCACCCACCCACTAAATTTTTTGAATTAATTGTAATTAGCAGACTGCCGTCGCTTTAGTTGTGAAAAAAAACACGCTTGAGGGTTAATCATGGCTAATCGCAAATCCGCTCCAACTCCGATGCAAAAGCAATTTGCAGAAACTCTTGAAGAACAGCGCTTCGAGATGTTTTTGCACGTTGCCCGCGAGTTGACGGGACGTGCCAAACAACGACAGTTGCAGAAAGGTAAAGCTCTTGACTGGGAAGCGTTCAATACTTGGTTTAACAAGCAATATGAAGGCTACTCGGCTGACGAGATGCTTGAAGAAATCTTGAGCAACGTTTACTGGCTTTCATCTGAGCAAGCTGTGATTGACTTGCACTTCCGTTATATCGAATCGGCAGTCAAAGCTTCTCATAAGAAAAAGGCAACCGACGATAATGAAGAGATTGATGATTTTGTCAAGTAATCAATGACGACCCCCGATAAAGGGGGAAAAATCCTGCTCAAAGCAGGATTTTTTTGCTCCCGCCCACCCACCGCACCAGTTCCGTTTGCGATATTTGCGATCGCATTCTCAGAAGGCTTTAGTTAAACGTTACCTGCATCTAAGCTACATAGCAGCATATCTGCCGGCCGCGAAGATTTGTTGTGCGGTTAATTGCAACTCTGGAAACATTGAGGAAATAAGCCGATCGTCATTTTGAAACAACTGTTTTTGATACTCGTCTTCTCGCAGCGTACAAATAGTAACTGTCGGTTGTTTGGGT
>NZ_JAUBRP010000048.1:0-47730 GCF_036701935.1 Microcoleus sp. M2_D5
TCCCGCCCGTCCACTCATGACGGGCGGGACGCCCATCCCACTTTCAAGAGTGGAAGTTATTTAATTCTCATTCCTTAAATCATGTCCAATCGAGCGATCGCAATTTTTGTAGGGGCGGGTTCACCAACAATACCTGCCAATAATTGACAATCTCAAAAACCCGCCCGGCCGAAATATTATGGTTAATCCATAGGACATGATATTAAATAAAATACACCCTAAATTTAGTGAATTTCTCATTAAATAACAGTTAGTGTTACTTAATGACAGCTTCGGTCAAAATTACCTTACCATTCTGGCGGACTTGCAGGCGTTGGGGGTTGATCGAGTAGATAATATTGCCGTTAGTCGCTTCATAACTTCCGTCATCACCTGCTGTTACTTGCATGACATTGATTTGGGTGCCATTTATTTTGCTAAGGCCGCGGTAAAAAATATCGCCTTCCTGGGTTTTGCAAATGTATATAGAAAAGTTGGGCGTTGCGAAAAATTGCACCATTTCGGCCCTCGGACATCCCTCAACTTGAGCAATTTGCAGCGGTTGATTATTGCCCAAAGTGTTGGGTGCGGGTTGATTTAGTGCAGTTGCTTCTGCTGAGGCGGTCAAAAAGCCTATCGCACTAATCCCCGCCATAACTAGAACTACTGCTTTAATGTCCTTAACTGTATCTTTATAAAACATCCTGTTACTCCTGGTTTTAACTATATAATTACATCTTAAGCTATCTTTGCTGGATATTAATAATATTTAATCTCAGAGGTGAGAGGTGCAGGGAACCCGGTATACCCTCGGTTTAAGTAAGGTGCGAACTGTGCACCTAACACCCGTGAAAATACACAAGTATGTCAATGCGATCGCAGGCAAGCAATCTCTTGTATTTATGACATTTTTAAGATTTTATGACTTGTTCACGCCGATTTGAGAAACCGGGTTTCTTCATATATTTCTCGTTACTAAACCTTTGATTTTCGTAGAAACCGGGAATCAGCGCCCCCATGTCGCGAACGGACTCTTTTATATCAATTCCGGTTGCATTGGAATGATTAAACCGCAGAGAACGCAGAGAACGCAGAGTCAATCGATTTTAGATTTTAGATTTTAGATTTTAGATTAAAGAATTGACCCCACGGATAAATTCGGGGGCTTGTTTATCGCATACAGGTTTTTTATTTCTCCGTCCTGAGTCTGCGAAGGAATGAATCCGGGGGCTTGTATCCTGGATGCTTTCGGTCAGAGAACAGAGAGATGAATACAGGACTCGGAAGGGCGGATTTGATATTACACGGTAATGTTTATTTGCACTTACCTATTTATTAAATAATAAAAAGGGAAACAGAAGATAGATTTTTCCTCCCATTTCCCCTTTTGAAAAGAACCGTCTTCCTGACTGCGAACCTGGTAATTAATTAACTGCTGCCAATTGTTTGTCTTTGATTTCCACTGGCGCGGTTAATGCTTCTTCCAAATCCGCACAGCCGAGTTTTTCCTCCAGAATTGCCATCACTTCGCGACCGAAATCATTGGAATTACGCTGCCAAGCTTCTAAACAAATTTGCCCGAAAAAGGAACCCAAAGGCTCGGGATTCCATAGCAATTTGCGCGCTGTCCAAGGCATCAAACTCATCGGATCGTAACCCGGTTGCAGAATCTCCTTTTTAAAGGCGTATTCTTCTAAAATTGTGTGCGGCTGCAACCCGATAAAGAAAATAGCTGGTTCTACTTTATCTGCTCCGAAAATCCGCTCTAGTTCTCGGTGATAAGCAATAGTTTGCCGGATGGTTTCAAAGGTTTCGTCAATGACGTTAAACGAGTAATTAACGGAAACCACATCGTTGTAACCTGCTGCTTTTAAATCGCGACAATTTTCCAAAACTACTCGCAAGTTGTAGCCCATCCGCATTTTCCGAACCAGTTCTTGGGAACCGCTGGTGATGCCGATTTCAAAGTAATTCATCCCCGTTTTTACCATCAAATCGCACAACTCTGGTGTGAGATTGTCCGCACGGATGTAAGCGGCCCAGTGTATGTCGTCCATGCCGGCGGCGATGATTTTTTGCAATAATTCAACTGCATCATCGATGAATTTGCGTGCTGGGATAAATTGAGCGTCGGTAAACCAGAAATTGCGGATACCTCGATCGTACAATTGCCGAATCTCCGCCACCACCTCATCCGCCGGATTGATCCGCACTTGTTTCCCCTCAATCACCGTATAAATGCAGTAACAGCAATTGTGAGGACAGCCGCGCTTGGTTTGGACTCCCACGTAGAAGTCCATATCCTGTAGATAATAGGAAAATTCTGGCCAAATGGTTTCGATGTAGTTATAGTCGCAAGCAGTTTTCTCGATGTTGGCTGGTTTTTCGTGAATTAGCTTCGCGCGCGGCACAGTTTCTCCCACCACATAACACCTTTCCTCGGCCAAATCTTCGCCCTTAATCAACTTCTCCAGCAAAGCTTCGCCTTCCCCCACCGAAACCACAGTGCCCGTGGGCAAACTGCGTCCCAACTGCTCGTAAAACACGCTCACAGCACCGCCTCCGACCACTGCACGAGCTTCGGGGCGGTATTTCCGGGCCCGCTTCAATCCGCGCTTAATCAGTCCCAAATTGCGCCAGAGTTCGGTGTAGTAAGACGCGGCTAAACGCAGTCCTCCGAGTGCTCCCCGGAACTTGATCAGGGGATTTTTGGCGTAGTAAAACTCGAAGGCATTTTGCAGCGGGTTGCCGCCCCGGCCGCCCACGGGGGCGTAAATTTGAATGTCCCGCCAAGAGAAAACTAGCAGAGTCGGCTTAAACTCGTCTATGCTGGCATCTAAAGCTTTAGCGAAATCCAGGGGGGGTACGGCACCTAAATCGAAAATGCGCTGTTCGACATCGGGAAACAGCTTGTGTACGTGATCCGAAAGATAGACAACTCCGATCGGGAAAATCGGATTGCAAGGGAGGCGAACGTACAGGACTCGGTTTTCTCGGTTTTCCATGATTGCCATATCCTAAAGTGGAACTTTTTCAGCTATGTTAATATTCTTTTAATATAACTTTACAATATGTCTAATTTTCGCAATTTGACATTAAATATTCTTAAATTTTTTTAAACTGGCTAAAAGCCGAGCTTGTTGGTGTCGATCGGCGACAGCAGCAGAAAAAAGCTAATTTTTAAGTGAATACAGCTTATTTTGACAAAAAATCTCTGCTAGGAGTCAAAAAGCCGATATTTATCCGGTTATATTTTAATAGAAGTTCGATCGGTCTCTCATGTATTAGGGAGTTGGTAGTCGGCTTTACAGTAGGCGGGATCGCCTAGTGTTAGCCTGAGAAGATAACTAAAACTTTTAGGCAAGGCTCCCTCAGCAGTTATGGCTCAAATTCTTGACCCCGTACCCTCAAACATTGACAGCAAGATTCTGTGCTGCTACGTCAACGCCACCAGTCAGATTCAGATTGCTCGCATCGCCAACATTCCTAACTGGTACTTTGAACGAGTGGTGTTTCCCGGACAGCGCTTAGTGTTTGAAGCGATGCCCGCTGCAGCATTGGAAATTCACACCGGGATGATGGCTAGTGCAATTTTGTCGGATAAAATTCCTTGCGATCGCTTGCAGATTAACGAAGGCCCCTATTCAAAGGTCAATCCTAGCAGATCCCCAGAGGCAGTTCAGGGCGATCGAACAATCATGGCCGGCCGCCCCAAATCCAGAGAAATCTCAGAACCTTTGACTGTACCGGCGCTAACCGCCGTTGATTAATCCCAGTTGTGAGTTTTGAGTTATATAATTGTCAGTTAATTGATAACTCCGCGCTCAAAATTCCAACTTCTGCAAAGCGGTAAAAACTCAACAGTTAAGAATCAAAGTTTGTGAAATGAATTTTAGATCAAAACTCACAACTGGAAATATTGTCCGGTTTTTCGTATTTCTCTGAGTTTGGTTGGCGGGCCCAAAAGCTGTGCAAAAATATCCTTAAACAGCTTCTCGAATTCAGCCATGTCAGCACAACCTCTTGCTTCTTCCCCATCTTCTGCCCCAGTATTTGAGCCGGCGGTATTCCGGCTTTCTCCCCTGATTAGAATCACGCTGTTGAGCTTGTACACAGCCCTGACAATTCCATTGCCGTTTTTGTCGGAAGTAACGAAAGCACCGGTTCCTCCCGCCGCACTCTGGGCGGGAATTGTTGTTGGGGCTGTGGGCCTCTACGGCGTGCTCAGTGAAAGGGTAATTTTGAGCGAGGAAGGGATTGAAGTCACATATCCCAAGTGGTTTCCGCATTTTTTTCGCAAGGGTTGGTCCCTACCTTGGACTGAGGTAAAAGCTCTCAAACCTCGATCGACCGGTCAAGGAGGTTTAGTTTACTATTTTTTGAGTCATTCGGGTGAAGGTTATTTGTTGCCAATGCGGGTGGCTGGATTTGGTAAATTAGTCGGTTTGGTGGAAGCAAAAACAGGTATTGATACTAGAGATGTCCGCCCTTTGTCGCAGCCTTGGATGTATCTTATTTTGCTGGGATGTACGCTGCTGCTGCTGTTGGTGGATGCGTGGACTATTGTTACGGCGATCGGGCTTAAAGGTAATCTGTAAATTTATTGTGGGGCGGGCCGAAGAGCTCGCCCCCAATATGCAGGTTAAATGTGGAACATCTTATTAGGAATGAGAATTAAATAACTTCCACAAGTTTGTGGGATGGGCGTCCCGCCCGTCTTTTAAGGACGGGCGGGACGCCCATCCCACAATAACAATTAAAGTTGTAAGTTATTTAACCCACATTCCGCAGGTGCGATCGCCCGATCGAGTATTTTTAAAAGATGAGCAAAATTGAAGCGCCTGATATTAGAGTACAAGATATTGACCACTGTGGACTAATTGCTGGCATCTGTGATGATATGGGATTAGTCGAACAACTCGATCGAATGCTGGGTACTCACCCGCAAGAAATCGTCACCCCTGGTCAAGCCGTCAAAGCGATGATTTTGAATGGGTTAGGCTTTGTTAGCGCCCCCCTGTACCTGTTGGAAAGCTTTTTTGTGGGTAAAGCCACAGAACACTTGTTGGGAGAGGGTATCAAACCGGAACACTTAAATGATGACAAGCTCGGGCGCGTTCTGGACAAAATGTACGCTTTTGGTCTGACAGAACTCTTCGTCACAGTGGCACTGTCGGCGGCGCGACATTTTGGCGTAGATATGCACAGCCTGCACCTAGATTCGAGTTCCCTCCACGTCGATGGCGAGTACCTCAGCAATGAAGATGACACCACAGAACCAGGTACAATTCACATCACCCACGGCTATTCCAGAGACCACCGCCCAGATTTAAAGCAATTCATGGTAGACCTCATGTGCAGCGGGGACGGAGATATCCCTTTGTACCTGAGAGTTGGAGACGGCAATGAAACCGACTCTGCTGTATTTGCCCGACTGATTCTGGAATTCAAACAGCAATGGGATGTCGATGCACTGTTTGTCGCTGACGCCGCCCTCTACACAGCGGATAACCTGCAACAAATGGCACAGTTGAGATGGGTATCCAGAGTCCCAGCTACCCTAAAGGGTGCCAAAGACTTGTTGCAAAACATCCATCCCGATGCCTTCGTCCCCAGTTCCCTGGCAGGGTATCAGATAGCAGCAAGCTGCAATTGTTATGCCTCCATTCCACAAAGATGGCTGGTGGTGAAGAGTCAGGCGCGGTTGGAATCAGACCTCAAACAATTGGAGAAACGCCTCGCAAAACACGAAGCAAAAGCCCGTGCCGCCCTCAAGCAATTACAGAGTCAAAAGTTTGCTTGCCAACCAGATGCCCTAACTGCTGCTGCTGCATTGTCGCAACAATTACCCTACCATCAATTGCAGGACTTACAAGCGATCGAAATTGTCGAACACAAAAAACGTGGCAGACCCAGCAAAAATGCCGTCGGTGAGAAACATTATCAGAGCTCTGCTGTACTTGCCCCGAAAGATAGTGTCATTGATGCCGAAAGGCAACGTGCTGGATTGTTTCTGTTGGCGACCAATGTGTTAGACGAGAAGGTATTGAGTGACGACCAAATCCTACAAGAATACAAAGCACAGCCATCAACAGAACGAGGTTTTCGGTTTCTCAAAGATCCCTTATTTTTTACTTCGAGCGTTTTTCTGAAAACTCCCGAACGAGTAGCTGCCCTAGCTGCGGTTATGGGTTTGTGCTTGTTAGTATATAGTTTAGGTCAACGCGCGCTGCGTTTGGCTCTCGAACGCGCCAAACAAACCATTGATAACCAAGTCGGTAAGCCGACGGCAAAACCAACTTTGCGATGGGTGTTTCAATGTTTTATGTCAATTCATTTGTTGACAGTTAATGGTGTCAAACAAATTACCAATCTTACCCAAGAAAGATTGTGGATTATCCAATTCTTTGGCGCTCCTTGTCGCAAATATTACCTGCTTTCTTGAGATCGAGCGCTAGAATTGGGACGAACTCCCCAACGGTTGGCGCTAAGCGTATCGCGAGGAAAAATCTAGTAAAATGAGATAGTTTGCGACGCATCTGGCGCTAAGGCAAGAGCCAACGATTGTGTTGCCCATCAGGTGCGATAGTTAGACTTTTATCTAATACGATCTCTCCCAATATCTGGTCGGTCACAAGTGCTGTGAATGTCAGAATTTTCCACCATTTTCCTGTACCTCAACCGGACACTAGAAATGCTCAATATTGCCTCTTATTTTTGCGGGTTCGGTGGTCCAATCTTTGAAAAATACTCGATCGCGCGATCGCACCTGCGGAATGTGGGATTTAATTCGCGCTCCTTATCAAACACGCATAAAAAAGAAAAACCCGGTTTTTTAAAGAAGCCGGGTTTTTGCATATTCTATTGTTTATTTAAGCTACTTAACTTCAGCAGAGCGCCGACTGTTAGGTGATTCGTAGTAAACTCCAGAACCTGTATCGGAGACAAAATGACAATCCCAGTAAGAGCGAATAAAGCTCTTCCAAATTGGATCGGTTGACTTGCGATAATAATCGCCCAACACAGGTTTAATTGCTTCCGTTGCTTCCTTCAAGTGATAGTGCGGCATTGTCGAGAAAATGTGGTGGGCTACGTGGGTGCCGATATCGTGATGGATGGAATTGATGATTCCGTAGTCGCGATCGATCGTAGACAATGCACCTTTCAAGAAATACCAATCATCTCCGCGATACCAAGGAATATCGGCTTCTGTGTGGTGCAGGAATGTTACCAAATCCAGCCACATCACGAACACTACATAGGGAACCAAGTAGAACTTGAGTAAAAACAGCCAACCAAACTGATAGGTTAGCGCGCCTAAAAAGCCTACCATCAGTACCAAGGATGCGGAACTTGTCAACACATCCCATTTTTCGGACGGACGGAAAATCGGGCTACCGGGCATGAAGTGAGAACCAGTTCGATCGGGCGATCGGCGAAATAGATAAATTGGATAGGCAAATAACATCAAATAAAAGCGTCCTAGCTTTTCGTACCAAGGCATTTGATTGTATTTGCTTTCCGATACCGGATACCAGCTTTCATCGTTATCTAAGCTGCCTGTATTTGCGTGGTGGGTTCTGTGACTGATCCGCCAACCGTGGAAGGGCACGAGAATTGGAGCGTGGGACAGGTGTCCGATCAGGTTGTTGAGCCATTTGCTCTTAGAAAATGAACCGTGTCCGCAGTCGTGACCCACTACAAACAATGCCCAAAACATGGTTCCCTGCATCAACCAAAAGATTGGATAAAAGAGCCAGGAATCCAGGGTGTAGGCGATCGCATACAAACCTGCGATGATGCCAATATCTAAAAAGAAATAAGCCAGAGATTTCCATGCCGATGGCTCAAAACAGTGGGCTGGGATGGCTGCCTTGATATCTTGAAGAGTAAAAGGTAACTCTGCTGTACGAGAGGATGAGCCTTGATTGCTCGGCTGATTGAGAACAGTATTTGATTGCACGAAGTTTCCGATTTAAGCTGACTTGAGAAACCGCATTCCGCCTTCTTTTAACAGTCAATCGATTTGAGATTTTAGATTTTAGATTTTAGATTCACTCCACAGATGAATCTGGGGGCTTAAACTAATATCTAAATTTTTGGCTCTCCCGGACAGGAGTCGGGGGGTTGTATCCCCTATGCAGGTGAGGTAACATTCAACCTGCAAGGAGCCATCTTTTTACTCTGCAAGGGTTTCTAAAGTTATTTAGTTCGCATGAATAGCCCGTCCGCGATTCTCAAGCAAGTTGGCTTGTCGAATACTTGTGTCGGAAAAATTAGTGCGATCGACCCTGTTATCTGAAAAAATCTCATGTGCCCGTTGTTGGTGCGAAATGCGACTTCCATCTGAGAGTGGACATCTGGAGGAACTACCTCCAGTCTGCAGGTAGCATACAGCGTTTCGAGCAGGAATTGTGAACGAGAGTGTAGGGAAAAACCATCGATTTTAGATTGGCGATTTTAGATTCAAGCACAAGTCTCAAATCTCCCATCTCCCATCTCCAATCCGAGGCTTGGGTTTCACACAAGTTCTACCCAAGCGACTGTTCACTACTGTTCACAAATTCTGCAAGAATTGCTAAAGCTAAGTTAATGTAACATTTCTACACACATTCTGGCAATGACTTACCAGAAAAACTTGAAAATCCATAAATTGCGGAAAGTGACGGGCGATCGCTTTCTCGCTTTTTTATTTTCTAGGCTCCAGCTTTTTCTAATATGAGCTTAGACCGTTTTACCATTTCTGGAACGTCGATCGGATAATCACCAGTGAAACAAGCCGAACAAAAACTCATCGGGTCTTCGTTAGTCGCCTTCAGCATTCCATCCCAACTCAAGAAAGCCAAGGAATCAACCCCAATTTGGGTGCCGATTTCTGCGACTGACTTAGTAGCAGCAATCAACTGATCTTGATTGTCGGTGTCGATACCGTAGAAACACGGATGAGTCACCGGCGGCGAGGAAATTCTCATGTGAACTGCTGTTGCGCCAGCATCCCGCAAGGCTTTGACGATTTTGCGACTGGTAGTACCGCGCACGATCGAATCATCGATAATAATTACCCGCTTTCCTTCCAACACATCTTTGAGAGGGTTGAGTTTCATGCGGATTCCTGACTCGCGCATTGTCTGAGTCGGTTGAATAAAAGTGCGCCCCACGTAGCGGTTTTTAATCAATCCTTCGGCGTAAGGAATGCCGGAAGCTTGAGAAAAGCCGATCGCCGCCGGGATTCCAGAATCGGGAACGCCGATGACTATATCAGCATCAGCCGGAGATTCTGCTGCCAACAAACGCCCGATCCGCAGCCGGTAGCTGTACAAACTTTCACCTTCCATCTGGCTGTCGGGGCGAGCAAAATAGATCATTTCAAAGATGCAAAGTTTGCGCTTTTGTTGCTGACTCCAGTGGAAGGAAGCCATACCTTCATCTGTAATCCAAACTAATTCCCCGGGTTCTACGTCCCGCAAAAATTCAGCACCGATAATATCCAATCCACAAGTTTCCGATGCTAAAACGTACCGTACCGGAGTTGTGGGGAGGATGCCAATTACCAGCGGGCGGACGCCCTGGGGGTCGCGGACTCCCATCACGCCTTTGGGGGTGGCGATCGTCAAACTAAAGGCTCCTTGGCACATAGCAAAGGCACTGATCGCTGCTTCCAGCCAGTCTTTGCCCTTGTCTACCTCGGAACCGATCGCCACTGCGATCGCCTCTGAATCCGTCGTGCTGACAAATTCGCACTTCCGAGACAGCAATTCTTCGCGCAATTCTTTGGTATTGACAAGATTCCCGTTATGTGCTAGAGCCAGACTTCCCAAACGAGTTTCGACAACCACAGGCTGAGCGTTGACCACGCGGGACGAGCCGGTAGTAGAGTAGCGAGTGTGGCCTACGGCTAAGTTACCGGGCAAGTGACCTAAACTCGATTCGTTGAAGACTTGGGAAACCAGTCCCATATCTTTGTGGAGGTGTACTGTGTCACCGTCAAAGGTGGCAATTCCTGCTGATTCCTGACCGCGGTGCTGCAAGGCATACAAACCGAAGTAGGTCAACTTGGCGACATCTTCACCCGGTGCGTAGATACCGAAAACGCCGCAAGCTTCCTCTGGCTTGTCGGGTTTGCTAGAATGCTCGTCAGCCGCGAAGGAATGGTTGGGAATCATAGATGGGTGGGTTCCTAATGGGGAAGGTGGGCTAGGGGGACAGTTTCAGCGGGAAATCTTGTTTGCGAGAGCGTCGCATAACTTAACATTCCCTTAATCTTGCCACGGATCTGTCATTATTTCCAACTCGTGTAGCATTTCAGACAGAAGCTATGCGGCGTTCAATGGCATTGTAGTATCGATCGCCCCCAAATCCTATATTAACCTTGATTAACGGCGGGCGAGGGATTTGTCGAGGGAGGCGGCGAGGAATTCGGTGATTGTCCAACGAAGTGGGCGCAACACCAGACTGAAGAGATAGGCGATCGTGCAATCGCAAATAAATTATAAACTTGCTTCACGGGCTTTTTCAAATATTAGAATTTAAGGGCGATCGAGCTTGACTTTTTCATAAAATTGACCTACTATATCATCATGGGAATCTGTGCGGCCATGTAAAGTCATTTTTGGGCGCGGGAAGTTATAGCAATAGCACGGAGCAGATAAGTTTTTCAGTTTAATTTGTAGGGTGCGTCGCTGCGAGATTGTCGATCGAACTTGCAGATTGTTTCGGGCGACGCACCTGACTAATTTGTGGTGCGTTGTTGTGAAATAGTCGATCGAACTTGTAGATTGTTTCGGGCGACGCACCTTACGGTTTCAACCCGCTACGCGGAAACCATAGCCACGCGAAAACCGATGTCCGAGTAACGATCGCCCGCCGAATTGCTAAGACGATACGCACTGCGACAATTCACCGCAGCGTCCTTCCATGAACCGCCACACCGCACCCGGCGATCGCTTCGATCGTTGTCGGGATGACTGCACCATTCCCAAACATTCCCGTGCATATCATAAAGTCCAAAAGCATTGGGTGAAAAATTCCCGACATCAGTTGTTTGTTTGCGGTAAAGTCCCTTCGGTGCCCCACCATAGGGATTATTGCCATTATAATTAACTAAATCTGGGGTAATAGTTTCGCCAAAATAGAAAGGTGTTTTAGTTCCGGCGCGACAAGCATATTCCCATTCCGCTTGTGAAGGTAAACGATAAGTCTTGCCTGTTTTTTGAGAAAGCCGCTTGCAGAATTCCACAGCATCATTCCAGCTTACTTTTTCCACAGGAAGTTTCGCACCTTTGAACTCAGAAGGGTTATTTCCCATCACCGCTTGGTATTGTTCTTGAGTTATCTCATATTGACCCATAAAAAAAGCAGGAATATTCACGGTACGCTGCGGCCCTTCATAGCTACTTCGTCCGGCTTCCGTATCGGGCGAACCCATCACGAAACTGCCGCCAGGAATTGCTACCATCTCTAGAGTAATACCATTACCAATATTTTCTATAAAAGCCTGTGCTTTTCCTGGACGGCGGTTGAGAATTTGCCCTGCTGAGTTGACTGTCACTGTTTCAAAAGTAAAGCTTTTTAAAGCATTGGAAGATGGCTGAGGTTTTGGAGATGGTTTTGGCGATGGACTTTCTGCTACAGATTGTGGAGATGGTTTGGGCGATGAACTTTTGGCTGTAGTTTTTGGAGATGATTTTTGAGCAGATGATTTAGGAGATGGGGCCGCATTTTTGGATGAAGGTGGAAGATTTGGCGAAGATGAAGAAGTTTTGTTGTTCAACAAACTTTGACCCAGCACAGCTAATGCAAATCCTCCCCCAGCAAAACCCGCTAATTGCAAGAAACCTCGCCTTGTTGTGTTAGTTCGTAACGGCAAAGAGTGCTGTGGAACCACAGGAATTGTGGGAGTTGGTATCGGTGCGGGAGTTTGTCTTGACTGACGTTGAAAATCTCTTAAAACTTCCTCTGCTGATTGATAGCGCTGCTGGATATCTTTTGCCAACAACTTAGATAAAATCAATTCCAATTCCTTGTCTATGGGACTTTTCAAATGTTGCTGCCAATTTGCAGTCCAGCTATAACCGTGTTCCGTCCACAAACCATAAGGATGTACCCCCGTCAGTAGATGAAAAGCCGTCGCCCCCAAGCTAAACAAATCGCTGGCTGCATAAGCTTCACCCCCTTGCATTTGTTCAAGCGGTGCATAACCGTGCGAACCAATTTGCGTTCCCAGTCGCGATACAACTGTTCCCGACAACTGTTTGGAAACTCCGAAATCAATCAGCATTAACAAACCGTCGCTGCGACGGCGCATAATATTTTCCGGCTTAATATCTCGGTGAATAATGTTTTGTTCGTGAATAAACTTTAGAACAGGTAGAAGTTCGAGTAAGAGTTGCTTAACTTGGCTTTCTTGCCAAATTCCCTGATTTTGGAAAAGCGTCAACAAATTATCCCCATCCACAAACTGCTGTACGAGATACAAATATTTGTTGTCTTCAAAGTAGGCATCAAGGGAGGGAATTTGGGGATGTTGTCCTAGCTGTTGCAGTTGTCTGGCTTCTTGCTGAAATAATTCTACCGCTTTGTTAATCGCCCAAGTTCCCTGGACATTTGGTGCTAATTGTTTAACGACACAGCGTTGATTTAGTCGATCGATATCTTCTGCTAAATAGGTTCTGCCGAAGCCACCTTGACCGAGGAGTTCGATCGTGCGGAAACGATTTCGCAGGATGGGTACGAGTTGAAGACCACAACTGATGCAATATGTTTGCCCGTCCGGGTTTTGAGGATTGGGGCAGTCGGGATTGATACAGCAAATCATTTATTGTATGAATGATATTGTTTATATTGTATAGATTGACTGGGCGATTGAATCGACGATTGATAGGGCGATTGAAAAAATTAGCCTAATTTGTAGGGTGCGTCGCTGTGAAATTTTCTAGGCAATTTGCAGATTTTTAATGCGACGCACCTTACTATTGTGTGGTGCGTCGCTGTGAAATTGTCGATATTCCTTACAGATTGTTTCGGGCGACGCACCCTACGGCTTCAACCCTTGCTGTGCGGGTGAGTGTCTGACAAGACGCGGTTTCAAACGCCGTGTGCATGCAAGGCGATTAGACAGATCCAATCCGACGCTCGATCGCACTCCAGTACCGATCGCCCATATCACCAATCCCAACCTCAAGTAACACTTGATTGTCAGCACTCAACACCCGCAAAGGCGATTCAGTACCCCCAACTAAACCGATTTTGTGCCACATTTTGGTCAAATGTTCTTGCAGGTAAGCTTCCCAAATTTCTTGATTTTTCGGTGCGACTGAAACTACAATGCAGTTGCCCATTTCACCAAACAAAATTTCATCCCAGCGACTGACATTTGCCGAATTGCAACTGAGATGAATTTCCGCACCCATTTTAGCAGAAATACAGCATTCCGCGAGGGCGATCGCCATTCCACCTTCCGCACAATCATGGGCCGAACCTACCCAACCTTGCCGAATTCCATCGCGACAAACCGATTGCACTTTTCTTTCTAACTCAAAATCTATCCTTGGCGGTTTTCCAGCTACAATCCCGTGAATTGCCGCTAAATATTCCGAACCTCCCAAAGTGGGAGAAGTTTCGATTTTTGAGCTTTCAGATGGAAGTTCTGAGTTTTGGGATGATTCCCCTATTCCCAGCACATAAATTAAATCGCCTTTCTTTAGCCAAGCTTGGCCAGAAATCTTCTTCAAATCGGGAATCAACCCCACCATTCCGATTACCGGAGTCGGATAAATTGGTTGAGGATTCCCCTCAGCATCAACCGTTTCATTGTAAAGAGAAACATTGCCGCCAGTAACAGGCGTTCCCAACTCCCGACAAGCATCAGCAATGCCGCGACAAGCTGACGCTAACTGCCAATATCCGATCGGCTTTTCGGGACTGCCAAAATTCAAATTATCAGTAACTGCGAGAGGTTCAGCACCCACACAGCTTAAATTTCTCGCTGCTTCCGCTACGACTGCTTTTGCACCTTCATAAGGATCGAGATAAACATAACGAGAATTGCAATCAACCGTTGCAGCAACTCCAGGAATCATCCCCAGGGGCGCTTCCTTCTTGCTAAGGGGGGGAGAAACTTTTGGAGTTTCCCTACCTTGTGCCTTTGTAAATAGAGGAATTACCTCTTCTTCCTGTTTGCTTTCGGAAGCTAGAGAAACAGCATTTTCTCTCTGTAGATCCCCCTTAGCAAGGGGGTGTACTTCTACCCCTTCAGCAAGGGAAGATTGGCAAGGTTCTAGCGGGCGCAATCTGACAACCGCAGCATCAGCGCCTCCCGGTAAAACAACAGTATTGTTTTGCACTTGATGGTCGTATTGGCGATAAACCCAGCGTTTAGAAGCGATGGTGGGAGTATCTAAAAGCGTCAGCAAAATCTGATTCCAAGTTTGGAAATTACCGTTAATTTCGATACCTTTAACTGTGGATTGTGGCAGAGAATCCGCTGTCCATTCCCAGACTTTTTTAGCATATTCTGGTGGTTCTGTCAACAGTTCTCGGTGATAAATTGGCGTGTTATCTGCCAAAGCAGTTGCGGTAATTTCGGCAGCGATTTCGCCTTTAAAGAGAATTCGGACGATCGGCTCTTCGATGACTGTACCCGCTACTACGGCGTGCAATCCCCATCTGTGGAAAATATCGATTAATTCCTGTTCGCGTCCTTTTTGGGCAACAAACAACATCCGTTCTTGGGATTCTGAAAGCAGGTATTCGTAGGGAACCATACCGCTTTCTCGAACGGGAACTTTGTCTAAATCGAATTCAATGCCGACGCCGCCTTTGGCTGCCATTTCTGATGTGGAACAGGTGATTCCCGCCGCCCCCATGTCTTGGGCGGCGACGACTGCACCGGTTTTGAATGCTTCTAAACAAGCTTCAATTAAGGATTTTTCTAAAAATGGATCTCCTACTTGGACTGCGGGGCGATCGTCCATTGATTTGTCGGTCAATTCGGCACTGGCAAAACTTGCTCCTCCCATGCCATCTCGCCCGGTAGTTGAACCGACATAAAGCACGGGATTTCCGATGCCGGATGCCCCGGATTTGACGATTTCTTGAGTTTCCATTAAACCCAAGGCCATGACGTTAACTAATGGGTTGCCGGAATAAGCAGGATCGAAGTAAACTTCGCCGCCAACTGTGGGTACACCGATGCAATTTCCGTAATGAGAAATACCGGATACTACTCCTTTGAATAGCCTCTGAGTTTTGGTATCATCTAAGTTGCCAAAACGCAGGGAATTTAAAAGTGCGATCGGGCGCGCACCCATTGTGAAGATATCGCGGAGAATCCCGCCGACACCGGTTGCTGCACCTTGGAAGGGTTCGACTGCTGAGGGGTGGTTGTGCGATTCAATTTTGAAGGCGAGTTGCAAGCCGTATCCCAAGTCTACGACGCCGGCATTTTCTCCAGGCCCGACGAGAATTCGAGATCCCTCTGTGGGAAACTGTTTTAATAGCGGCCGCGAATTTTTGTAACAGCAGTGTTCGCTCCACATGACGCCGAACATTCCCAATTCAGCTTTATTAGGATGGCGACCTAGACGCTGAACGATTTCTTCATATTCTTCTGGTGTGAGTCTTTCACCGGCAATTTGTTCGGGGGAAAATGGGGATTCGGAGATGGGAGACATGGAAACTCGTTATAAACCACAGGCTTAATTCTAAATGCCCTGCGCTTGGTTAATCTAAAATCTATAATCTAAAATCTAAAATCCCAGGCATTTGCTTGGTTAATCTAAAATCTAAAATCTAAAATCTAAAATCGAATGACTTTACCTCGAAATCTCAATTTTGCCAACCAAAACTTGCGGAACCGTTCTTTTAAAGGGCTTGACTTGTCAGGGGCGAATTTCAGCGGTTGCGACATTCGAGGCTGCAATTTCACCGGGGCGATTTTGAGGGGGGCAAATTTTCAGGGTGTCAGAACCGGACAAAGCCGCAGGCGGGTGAGAAATTTGATTGCCAGGGCTGGGGTGACAGCGGTGACAGTGACGGCTGCTGGGGCTTTGACGGGACTGATAGCCGGGGCGGATGCGGGGGCTGTGGCTGTGGCTGGAACCGCTGCGACGGCGATTGCTGCGACTCGGTGCGAGGCTGGGATTGTGGCGGGGGCTGTGGCTGGGGCTGCTGCTGCGATCGGCGCTAGCGGTATTGTGACATTTTTGGGCGGAGATACTCTCAGGGGAATTGTCTTATTTTTGGTTTCTGGGGTAATTCTGGGGTTAACTGCGATCGGCTTTTTTATCGCTGTTGAACAGATAGAAAAATTGTCGATAACGTCGTTTAGAAAAGCTGATTTAACTGATGCTGTATTCGATGCGGGGGTGGTTCTAGATGCAGATTTTTCTGATGCGCGAGGAGTGCCGTGGTAGACTGCACAATTACTGATTTTTTTGATTTTTTACCGAAAGCATCCAGGATACAAGCCCCCGGATTCATCCGTGGAAAAATAAAAAACCTGTATCCGATGAAACTTGCCGAACGTATTTATTCGTGGGGTGAATGCTTCAATTCTAAAATCTAAAATCTAAAATCTAAAATCTAAAATCGATTGACCCATTCCCGTAATTCTCGCACTGCTGTGGTTGCGCCTGTAGTTTGAGTGCGATCGATAAATTCCTCAACTTTTGCAGTAGGTAGCATCGGGAAAGCCCGCGAAAAATTGCACTCGGCATATTCGCCATTTTGCAATTGATAAAACTTGATGCTTCGTCCATCGTACCGCCAAATTTCGGGTACGCCTAAATCTGCATATAAATCGAATTGATTTAAGGAACTGCTGGTAATATCAATTTCCAGTGCTAAATCGGGCGGCGGATCTTGAGCAAAGTCTAATTCTGTTCTCCCTCTGACCAGTGCTTCATTCTGGATATAATAACAGGAATCTGGTTCTTTACCCGCTGCTTTTTTGCGTTTTTTGATCGTCATCGAGCCAAAGGGGTTGTACTCTAGATTGAGTTCTTCTATGAGAGTTACAATTAAGCGATCGATCAGCCTGTTGCGATTTTCATGTTCCGGTAGCGGCACCATAATTTCTAATTGACCTTGATGATAAGCAATTCTGGTGGAACGTTGGTTGCCCAGTTCCGCTAGCAGGCTTTCATATAACTGCCAACTGATATTTTGCAGTAAAACTCGCTGTTCGGGGGGCGTTGATATTGTTAGCATTTTACTTGAGTTTTAGAGCTTGAGAATATTTTAATTGATTCTTTTTTTTTGCGAACAGCACAAAAAGTATCTGCCGACAGCTACGGTCATGCGCTACTCTAGTTAATAATAGACTGTGGTCATTAGTCCTTGTTGTATGAAGTTGCGATCGTTCTTTTCTTTCCTCCTTGCTGGCGTCTTGGCACTCTTAGGCTTGAGTGCCGGTGGTTTTTACTGGCTGACAACTCACACTCCCCTGAATTTGCTCGCTGGCGGGCCGACAACTACTCCGGCTGCGGCTGTGTTTGTCTCGAAACAAGCACCTTTGTTAGCATCAATGCTGGTAAATCCCGATCGCCTCGAAGCATTGCGACAAGTTTTTGCCACTCCCGAAGAAAGAAGTCGATCGCACGCAGAATTTGAGCAAATCAAAAAAAGTTTCCTCGGCAATACAGGCCTCGATTACAGTCGAGATATCCAACCTTGGATAGGTGACGAAATTACCCTCGCCGTCACAAACCCAGATTTCGATGGCGACAGCAGCAACGGCAAACAAACCGGGTTTTTGCTGGCCGTTTCCTCCCAAAAGGTCGATCGCAGCCAAAAATTTCTTGACTCCTACTGGCGCCAACAATCTCGTGGCGATAAAACAGTGCAGTCGGAAATATATAAAGGCGTGAGAATTAATTATAAACAAGCACCAAAATCCCAGAAAAAATCTGCTTCGCTTTCGCCTTTTAATCCGTTTTCTCTGCCGACTTCCAAGTTGCCATCCAGCTTCGCAACAGCAGCCATCGGCGGTAATTTTAATTCTGGGAATAATCAAAGTTTTGTTTTATTTTCCAATAGCCCGATTGTGATTCGAGATGCAATTAATAACCTTGAAACAGCAAACCTAAATCTCAACAATACCCCGGAATATCAAAAAGCTTTGCAGCAGCTAACTCAAGGCAGAATCGCTTTAGCATTTGTCAATCTCCCGCAATCAGCAACCGAGCAAAATCCCCAAGTTTCTCTTAATTCCCTCGCAGTTGCTGTCGGAGTCAACCGACGGGGATTGCTGGCTCAAACTGCTTTAGTGACATCGCGAGAAAACACAGCTTCTCCAACGCTTTCCGAACCTGTGCAAGCCTTGCAATACATTCCCTCAGCGAGTCCTTTCGCGGTCGCCAGCACCGACTTAAGGAATTTTTGGGCTGATTTGTCATTGGCGGTTTCTACTAATCCAGAAGTCTCAAATTTAGTCGATCGCACCCTGGGAGATATTCAGCAACTTTGGGGCGTCAACCTGCCGCAGGATATATTTGACTGGGTACAAGGAGAATACGCTTTAGCAGTGCTTCCGAATTCGTCAAATGGTGCCGACTGGATTTTTGCCGCCGAAAACTCTGCTGATTCCCAAAAGGCGATCGACAAACTCGATGAAATTGCCCGCAGCAAAGAGTACAGCATCGGCAGCTTCACTCTGAGAAACCAGAAAATTACCGCTTGGACGCAGTTGACAACTAGCCAGAATTATGGTAAAGAAAATAATAGAAAAAGTGCGATCGAAACCGAGGCAAAAGGAGTCCGAGCCACCGTCGGCAAATACGAAATTTTCACCACTTCAGTAGAAGCAATGGACGCAGCACTAGAAGCAGCAGAAACAGTCTCTTTAGTTGCCAATCAAGATTTTCAAACCAGCATTGAACCGCTTCCGCCCTCTAACGACGGCTATTTTTATTTAGACTGGCCCTCCAGCAGGGCAATTTGGGAAAAACAAATCCCGCTGTTGAGGTTAATTGAACTTTCGGCAAGACCATTGTTCGATCACTTGCGATCGCTAACTGTCACCAGTACGGGAGAAATAACAGGAATTCGCAAAGCTACTATATTTATGCGGCTCAATTAGTTAGTAGTCAGTAGTCAGTAGTCATTAGTCAGTAGTCAGAAGTCAGAAGAAAAACAAGACACTATGCCCAATTCCCCATTCCCAATAACTAAGGACTAATGACTAATGACTACTGACTAAGGACTAAGGACTAAGGACTAATAACTACTGGCTGCTTCACATTTTTCTGTGGCCCAAAATAAGCTTGAAATACCTCTTTGGCGATCGGGGCGGCGGCAACAGAACCATAACCGCCATTTTCCACAACCACGGCGATCGCAATTTCCGGTTTCTGGGCGGGCCCGAAGGCGACATACAAAGAGTGATCCTCCTGTCCGATGACCTCCGAAGTCCCTGTTTTGCCCGCCGTCAGCGGAATCGAACCGTCATTCAATCCCTGTCCAGTACCCTCGGCAACTACCGCGATCAGTCCTTCCTTAATCACCTGAACTGTTGAAGGTTTCATCCCCGTATGTACCCGTTGAGTCTCCGCTGTGCCGGTCATAGAAGTCAAAAGATGAGGCTTCACGCGATAACCCCCATTAGCGATCGAACTCACCATTACCGCCCCCTCCAAAGGAGTCATCAACACCAACCCCTGCCCGATCGACATCGTTACCGTATCACCCGCATACCAAGGTTCTTTATAAAGTTTCTCCTTCTCCTCCGGCGTCGGGATTTGACCGTAATCGCCACCGCCTAGCCCCAAAAGATTCAAATCCGTATCCTTGCCAATTCCCAAGCGCTGTCCCCACTTAGAAATTTGCTCCGGCCCGGTACTAATCCCCAATTGATAAAAAAACGTATTGCTGCTGAAAGCCAAAGCATCCCGAAAGCCGATGTCGCCGAAACCGCCACTGTGTTCGTTAAAATCAATTCCCCCCACAGTAATGTAAGACGAAGTACCGAGAATTGAGTCCGGCGAAAATTTGCCCGACTCCAGGGCCGCGACGGAAGTCACAATTTTAAAGGTGCTACCGGGGGGATAGCCCTGCGTGGCCCGATTCAAAAATGGATTTTCCGGATCTTGAAGAGTTTTCCACTCATCCTTAGTGATTTTTCGCGTAAACAGATTGGGGTCAAAAGTCGGGTGGCTGGCCATAACTAATACCGCCCCGGTGTTGACATCCAGCGCCACTACTGCTCCCCGGCGGTTCCCCAGGGCTTTTTCGGCTGCTTTTTGCATGGACAAGTCTATGGTTAGCTGCACCGCCTCACCGGGTTTGGGCGGTGTCTCTCCCATCAGCCGCAATTCTTCATTTTGGGCATTTACTTCGATCAGCCGATCGCCCCACACTCCCGCAATCTTCTCGTTAGAGCTCGCTTCTATGCCCATTTGACCGACAATCATCCCCATCGGATATTCAGGATGAGCTTCCAAGTCGGCTGCGGTAGCTTCGCCGATATATCCGATCGCGTGAGATGCCAAACTGCCTTCGGGATAGTAGCGGTTCGCTTCTGGCCGCACTTCCACTCCCCGCATTTGTCCCACCTCTTCTGCTAGTGGCACGAACACCTCTGGCGGCATTGCTTGCTTGAGCCGCACCGGTCTATAGGATTGAGGATCGACCTCTTTTATTTTTTTTAAAATTTCTTTTGCTGGAATTTTAACCAGCGGACTCAACTTTTCTGCTGTCACTTTCCACTGTTCCGGCGTTTGTTCTTTCGGCCACAAATATACCGATCGAGCTAAATTGTTTGCAGCTAGCAACTTGCCTTTGCGATCGATAATGTGTCCGCGATTCGCCGGCATGGGCACTAGGCGAACGCGATTGTTTTCGGCTCGTTCCCGGTGTTGCTTCCCTTGTATCAGTTGCAATTCCACCAGCCGACTAGCGTGCAGGCCCAGCAAACCTGTTGCCACCAGCATTAACACGATCGCCCGGTGTATCGGACGATCCTGTTTTTTAGGAGTTTCCCCCAGGCTTTTGTCAGGAGAGTGAAATGCTGAGATCGAATAAACTTGTCGTTGCATCATTCTATAGGTAGATGTCAAATCCTAGATTTTAGATTCTTGAATTGTCAATTGTGAAGTATACATCATCAGACCGGGGCGATCGGGCCTTGACCCTTGGGGGAAGCGGAATGATTGAGCGTTAGCTATTGACTAATCACTAATTAACTCATGACTGCTTACTAATCCCCCAAGCACCAAGAAATAGCCAGAAAAATCAAGGTCAGGCTCAGCCAATTAGGCAGGTGGAGCCAGCCAGATAGACCTATAGGTAACAATACCAAGACCTGTGTCAATAGGGAACCGAGGGCCAACAGCAAGGCTAAAAGTATCAAATTTATCATCTTGACACCGTACAATTTCGGATATGAGTCGATCGCCTGTGGCAGAAATCCGAGTGGCACAAGCGAGCGCGATCGTAGAGGGATTGTCCTGATAGACATAAGGAAGATAAGCCAGGAGGTGTTGAACTAATTTAAAAAAAATTATTCTTCCTCCATAGTTTGTATTCCAGGGGCTGCGATGGGTAAATTCTGAGTTGTGATTTTAAGTTGTGACGCCAGGAGTATGGCCATGTTGTTTAATCAGGGAGCCAATTTCAAAAACGGTGCGCTCTTGGGTGCGATCGCGGCGATCGTCGCCCTACCAGTTTTAGCAGAAACAGCCAATTTCGGCACTTTAACTTTATCGCGAGGTTTTGCAGCCCCAACAGCAGTTTTGAGAGGTTCCACAGGCGGATCCTACTCTCTATCTGCCATAGCCAACGCCGATCGCCACAAAAACAAATGTTTGGGTTTTGCCACCCCAACTCCCGACCACATCATAGTCTTGCAGCAAAACTTTTCAAAACTCACACTCCAAATCAACAGCGGAGGCAAGGACACAACCTTACTCGTACAAGGCCCCGGTAATGCGGTGCGCTGCGGAGACGATATAGGTCAGAATAAAGATGCTGGCATACTTGATTCTGACTGGCAAGCAGGCTCTTACAGGATTTGGGTAGGTACTGTCGAACCCGGAGTCAAGTCTAACTATACAATCTCAGTACAGGAATAGAACGCAGCGGCGCTGTTGGATGGAGACAATAAAATATCATCAAATTCTCCCCCAATCTCCCACTCTCCCACGGTTCCACTCCGTAATATCCCCCAATCTCCCGATCGAGCGCTCACTTCCCCATCCAGTAAAATGTAAAATCGAAAGTGGCGTGTTTAACCAAAATAGGTAACTCCGAAAGTGCTAAAGACTCTTAGAGCTGACTTCAGTATAATTTTCGATCGCGACCCTGCAGCTCGCAACTGGCTGGAAGTTTTGTTTTGCTACCCCGGTCTTCAAGCCCTAGTGCTGCACCGCCTCGCACACTGGCTTTACGTGTTGGGACTTCCCTTCATCCCCCGCTTGATTTCCCACATAGCTCGCTTTTTGACCGGAATTGAAATCCACCCAGGGGCAACCATCGGCAAAAGCGTCTTCATCGACCACGGTATGGGGGTTGTGATCGGCGAAACAGCGATTATCGGCGATTTTGCCCTAATTTACCAAGGTGTCACCCTAGGCGGTACTGGCAAACAAAGCGGCAAGCGTCACCCTACAGTCGGCGAAAACGTAGTTGTCGGTGCCGGCGCCAAGGTACTCGGCAATCTGCTAATTGGCAACAACGTTCGCATCGGCGCAGGTTCCGTCGTGCTTCGCGACGTACCATCTGACTGCACAGTGGTAGGGATTCCCGGCCGCATCGTCTATCGATCGGGAGTGCGCGTCAATCCCCTAGAACACGGCAGTTTGCCGGATTCGGAAGCTGTGGTAATTCGCTCTTTGCTCGATCGGATCGAGTCCCTCGAACAGCAAGTAAAAAGTTTGGTTCCTCAAGCATCTGTATCCTTAACTTCTGATCCCACTTCCCACAATTTCCACTCAGTATCACAAGCTTTAAACCAAGCCAGCAATGTAGCCTTAGCCGAAAAAACACAGCTAGTTACAACCCCTAGCTGCAACTTAAAAGATAAAGCAATTCAAGAATTTTTAGACGGCAGCGGCATCTAAAATTTGAATTGGCAAAACAGGGAATTGGCAAAACAGGGAATTGGCAATGGGGCCTGGAAGGTTATTGGTAACAAATAATTAATAACCAATAATCACTGAGTAATAACTACCCAGATTTATCAGTGGAGTCGCTTTCTTCAATCTAAAATCTCAAATCTCAAATCTCAAATCGGTTGACTTCTTTTTCAAGGATTAACCGATCGCACAGACCAATTTCCCTCCCCGTCGCGCCGATAAAGCGATCGGTTTTGCGGTTCCCCCCGCAACTCCAAAAAATCCACCGTTTCCGGTTCCAACAACAGCAAGCAAAAATTAGGCAGCGGCTCGATCGCATTTGGGGAAGCAGAATCAAAAGCACCAGCCGGGGCTTTGTCCTCCCCCGGATGAGGCCAAGCAAACTGTGCTCTAGCAGCCTCAGAAAGCTCCTGCCAAGTTGTGCGGCGCGACGAGCACAACTGGGCCTCTGGATAATCTGCCCCTACCAAAACTAGCTTTCCAGCAATCCGAAATTGTTCGCGAGTTTTGGGGAAATACCAGCAAATTTCCCCCCAAGGATAGAGGTTAATTTCCTCAGCCTTTTCACTGCGAATATCAGTAATAAATTTCAACTGATTAGTATCTCCTAAAAAGCCTCGAAACACCACAGTGCGGTTGGCCGGACGCCCGGTAGCCCGAACAGTTGCTAGTTGCAAGTAACGGGCAAAAGCAAGACTGCGGTTGCGGTGGAGCGCGCGAGCTAAGGGCGATCGCCAAAGTGCTAAAGACATAAAGGAAGAAGGAAGAAGGAAGAAGGAAGAAAGAAGAAGGAAGAAACAGTTATCCGTGAATTCCCTGTCATGCTATTGGTAATTCTATGTCAAATTCACTCTCAAAACTCAAAACAATAGAAACTCCCCACAGTGGCTACCACTGGGACGGCAGTTCCCGGCGCTTTTTTGAAGGCTGGTACTACCGAATAACATTACCCATTCACGGACAATCCTTTGCATTCATGTATTCCATCGAAGACCCCAGAGGCGGTCAACCTTACAGTGGCGGTGCAGCTCAAATTCTCGGCCCGAAAGATAGCTATTTGTGTCGCACCTTTCCCGATGTAAATAAGTTTTGGGCGCACAGAGAAAGCTTAGGTTTCGGACATTGGGGCAAAACAAATTTACAAATTAAACCCCAATATTTAGAGCCGCAAGTATTCGACAGCAGCGTCGAAGAAGGCTATCAAGCTACTGCTACTTTAAATCAAGGTTATCTGCACGATCCGGGAAGCGACAGCCACTGTTTTTGGCAGTACGAAATTAAACCTATCTATGGCTGGGGAAACTCTGAAGAAATCCAGAAATCAACGGCGGGAATGCTATCTTTACTGCCCGTATTTGAGCCTGGATGGCAAATTTTAATGGCTCACGGTTTAGCCACGGGCTGGATTGATTGGAATGGCGAACGCTACGAATTTAAAGATGCTCCCGCTTACAGCGAAAAAAACTGGGGCGGTGCTTTTCCGCAAAAGTGGTTTTGGATTAATTGCAATTGTTTTCAAGGCGAAAATGATTTAGCTTTAACGGCTGGGGGCGGCAAGCGGGGCGTGCTGTGGTGGATGGAATCGGTAGCAATGATTGGTCTGCATTACCGAGGCAAATTTTACGAATTTGTGCCTTGGAATTCGCAAGTTAGTTGGACTATTGAACCTTGGGGAAGCTGGAAAATGCAGGCTAGAAACAGCCAATTTGAAGTTGAGTTGATTGGCACTACAAACAGTCTTGGTACTTATGTGCGAACTCCTACCGAAAAAGGCATGGCTTTTTGCTGCCGGGATACGACGCACGGTGAATTGCGCTTGCAACTGCGAGAGTTGTTGGGGGGAAATGTGGAAAAAAATGGCAAGCAGCGTTCTAGAATTATCTTAGAGGCTCAAAGTTCTTTATCGGGTTTGGAAGTTGGGGGCGGGCCTTGGGATGAAGTTTGGCGATCGAATTAAGTCAGTAGTCATTAGTCATTAGTCATTAGTCATTAGTCATTAGTCATTAGTCATTAGTCATTAGTCAGTTAATAGTTAACAGTAGTCATAACAGCCATGAGCAATTTACTCGGTTTGCAATTAGGTGAATTTTACCGCAGCCAGCGGTTACAACAAGCTCTCAAGGTGATTTTGGGACTAATTTTGTGTTTGGGGACAATCTTGATGCCGGCGGCAATTGCTAGTGCTGCCGGTGATTTGTCTCGCCAACCTGTCACCGAAATTACTGTTAGTTTGGGTAACGAAGCTGGGGAACTTAAGTTTTTTCCCAATCTGCTAGAATTTGAATCGGGCAAGCGCTATAAATTATTGCTAAAAAATCCCAGTTTGCAGAAACATTATTTTACTGCTAAAAACTTTGCTGATGCGAGTTGGACTCAAAAAGTTGAAGCTGGGAAAGTGGAAATTAAAGGAGCAATTCACGAATTGGAACTTAAACCGGGCGCTATGGCAGAATGGGTGTTTGTGCCGATGAAATCTGGAACCTACAACCTGCGCTGTACGGTAGCTGGACATACGGAAGCGGGGATGATTGGCAAAATTACGATCGCCTCTTAAATCTCAGTTAAGACATTAACAGATTGACTAATTTTTGTGTAATGGGAAAACCAGTCTGACGCTCAAAATGTCTGAACATCGGACTAGGATTAGCCTCTAAAAATACATACTCACCGTTGGGCTTGAGACGCCAATCAATAGCAGTCCAATCGAGCATAAATGCTTTTAATATTGCTAAACATTGTTGGTGAACTGATTCGGGCAAATCTATCGGAATTAACTCGGACTCTATATCTTCCCGAAAGTCCAAAGCTTGACTGCGAATTTCCGCAGAATAAACTGATTCACCAATAACATAACTGCGAATATTTGTCCCAGGAATATACTCTTGTATTGTGATTGGTGAAATGCTTAAAGCCAAGTTCAGCCGATTAGGTTCTAAATGCGCCTCTGTCACCAACTTGGTATGAGCACCACCATAAACTGGCTTAAAAATTACTTTTTTCTGAGATTGGAAAAATTCCATAACTTGGTCTGGATTGTTACTGATTAAAGTTGCAGGAATCGTCACTCCTATTTGCTTTGCCAGACTCAGTTGTAGGGGTTTTTCTTTATGAAATTGGTATGCCTGCCAGGAATTAATCCAGCGAGCCCGACAAGCTTGCATTAGCGATCGCACCGTACTCATGGAATCGTTCCATGCAACTTGCTGTTGATTTGCATCTTTTAAATGTGCAACGCCAACACCGGAAAAATTGCGCCAAAATACACTGTGAATATCTTGAAAATTCAACTGGCGACCTCCGGGTAGCGTCAAGCACCCTACCAGAGTATCAGGTTGCCAAGACAGACGTAACTGTCTGGGAAACAGATAGGTATCTAAATAATCTACTTCTGCACCGGCTTGAGTGAGAGCATCTTTTATATGAGCAGCATGAGCATCTGAATCGTTACCCAGAATTAAAATGTTCATGGGAAATTTGAAAATTAAAAATGTGCTAAAATCAAGTACAAATATGAAAAGTCGCATCACTTGTTTTGAGAGTGTTGCAACTTTTTATATATTGAAAAAAAACATCGAGTGAAGCTGAATCTTTGAAAGTCTTATTCAGGAATTAGGCAGAATCTCTACCATTGTCGGCACGAATGATATTACCAATCAAGAGGGCCTCCACCGCCTTCAAACCAAGCTTTCGTGTAAGGTCCTCCACCCTCTTCACCTATAGCCAGAGTGGTCACCGGAGGGTCAATGGGAATAGGCTTGGGAGGAAATCCTCCTCCTCCTTCACTTCCCGGACAGGGAGCTGAGATACAGTGTATCGGACCACCCCCACCTTCTTCACATAGAGCCAGAGTCGTGAAACGAATTCCACCTCCGATGCGGGTGGACTCTTCATCAGTTAGCGTCTCTTCAAAATCCAAATCAACTGCTTCGAGATCGGCAATATCTAGATCGAAAGGATGATTCATAAGAGTATCCTACTTGAGTAAAAGATTAGGTGTATTGACACATAATCTAAATCAAGAGGATGAAGTGATGTTGCCATTTTGGCAAGTTTCAAAGTAAGTATTGTAACTGTCAGTTAAAAAATGTTAAGCTGACTCTAGCGGAGCCATTGTCAGCCCCGCACGGCTCAATTGCATATGATAAAGTTCTGCTTGCTCTTGGGGGCCAACCCAGACGGTGGCCTGGCCTTCGTGGTGGATTTGGTTGGCGAGTTTCCAAGCTCGATCGCTCGTCATCCCTGGAATGTATTTCGTCAAACATTCCACAACGTGCTGAAATGTGTTGAAATCGTCGTTGAGAACTATTACCCGATAGTTGGGATAAGGTTTGCGGGTAACTTGACTCGATCGAACGGGTGCTATGGTTGGTGAAGAGGTCATCGCGCGAACAGCCACTGAAACTACAAAATTCGTAAAATAGTTACCTCTAAAATTATAACACAATTTCAGAATTTTTTAACCCCTACTTGGTATTTCGATCCGCTTCGGGGTTTATTTTCACCACCGAGCCCTGCGTTAAAATTCTCCAGAAACTCTTGTGGGGAGTAGGAGTTAGGTATCCTGCCCCCCATTGATATCATGTCCGATCGATTAACCATAATATCCCGGTCGGGGCGGGTTTTTGAGATGGGAGATTGTGGGCAGGCATTGTTGGCGAACCCGCCCCTACAAAAATCGCCGTCGCTCGACCGGACATGATATGACAGGCTTGTGAGGAGAAATCTATGGCACCGCGGCGATTAAACTGCAGTTAACACTCGATCGACCTCAGAAGTGTCGCCGTCAGAGTACGCTTGCAGCAGAAGTTGCTTTAAATCTTCAATCAGCGGATAGCGGGGGTTCGCTCCGGTACACTGATCGTCAAAAGCGCGATCGGCCATTTCCTCAACGCGAGCAAAGAAGAAATCATCGCTCATTCCCTGACTGGCGAGAGCCTCCTGAATCGTACTCGGAATATCTACCTGACGCTTCAAATCTTCCACGGCTGCGATCAACTTTTCAACTTTCTCATCTTCCGTATCGCCGCCCAAATTCAGATAATCTGCAATTCGAGCATAACGCCACTTGCTGTTAGGATACTTGTTTTGAGAAAAAATCGCTTGTTTGAACGGAACATCCGTTGCATTGTAGCGAATTACGTGGGAAATCATCAGCGCATTTGCTAAACCGTGAGGGACGTGGCAAGTTGCACCTAATTGGTGAGCCATTGAGTGACAAACCCCCAGAAAAGAGTTGGCAAATGCCATCCCGGCGATCGTAGCAGCATAATGTACTTTCTCCCGCGCTTTCGGATCGTTAGCACCATTTTTGTAAGCGCTGGGCAGGTATTTAAACAGCAAACGAATCGCTTCTAAAGCCAAACCATTTGTATACTCAGAAGCCAACACAGAAACATAAGCTTCTAAAGCGTGGGTTAGCGCATCAATGCCGCCGTAAGCAGTCAGTTTCCGGGGCATATTCAGCGTAAGTTCTGGATCGACGATCGCCATACTCGGAGTCAGAGCATAATCAGCCAGCGGATACTTAATCCCCGATCGTTCATCCGTAACAACCGCAAAAGGCGTGACTTCCGAACCCGTGCCCGAAGTAGTTGGAATTGCCACCATAATTGCCTTTGAACCCAAAGGCGGCAGTTCGTATACCCGCTTCCGAATATCCATAAACCGCATCGCCAATCCTTCAAACTCAATTTCTGGATGCTCGTACATCAGCCACATTACTTTAGCAGCATCCATCGGCGAGCCACCACCAAAAGCAACAATCACATCTGGATGGAAACTGTTGCATATTTCTAAACCTTTGCGAACAGTAGCAAGCGAAGGATCTGGTTCCACATCGTAAAATGTGTAGTGATCGATGCCGATTTCTTCCAAACTATCTGTGACTTCCTTAATCAATCCCAATTCAAACAAAGGTTTGTCCGTCACGATCAAAGCACGTTTCTTACCTGCAAGATCCCTCAAAGCTACAGGAAGACAACCCGACTTAAAATAAATCTTCGGAGGAATGCGGAACCAGAGCATATTCTCGCGCCTTTCTGCTACGGTTTTGATATTGAGCAGGTGATGGGGTGTCACGTTGACAGAAATCGAATTATCGCCCCAGCTACCGCAACCGAGGGTAAGGGAAGGATCGAGGCGGAAATTGTACAAATCGCCGATCGCACCTTGAGAAGAAGGGGTATTAATCAGCACCCGCGAAGTCTCTAGTTTGCTTTCAAAATAACGAATGTGGTTCTGATTGTGGGGGGCGGTGTAGAGTACAGAAGTATGTCCGTGTCCGCCAAAAATTATCAGCGCTTCGGCTTTTTCTACTGCTTCCGTAAAGTCCTTGGCGCGGTACATTGCGAGAATCGGCGAAAGTTTTTCACAAGCAAAGGGTTCTTCTTTACCTATCGCATCCACTTCTCCAATCAAAACCCTGATGTTTGACGGCACTGTAAAACCCGCAATCTCCGCCACTTTTTGCACCGATTGACCGACAATTTCGGCATTCAATCGACCATCAATTAAGATTACCTGCCGCACTTTTTCCCGTTCTTGTGCATTGAGGAAATAAGCACCGCGCTTGATAAACTCCAGTTGCACTGCATCGTACACCTCATCAACAACAACCACCGATTGTTCCGAAGCACAAATCGTGCCGTTGTCGAAAGTTTTGCTGAGCAAAATTGAGCTGACAGCCATTTGGATGTGGGCGGTTTCATCGATGATGGCGGGAGTATTGCCCGCGCCGACACCGAGGGATGGATGTCCTGAAGAGTAGGCAGCTTTTACCATTCCCGGCCCGCCAGTTGCCAAAATTAGTTTGATATCGGGGTGCTGCATCAAAGCTTGGGAAAGCGGCACAGTGGGCTCGTCAATCCACCCAATAATATCCGGTGGTGCTCCTGCTGCTACAGCAGCATCGAGGATGATTTTTGCCGCCGCAGCCGTGCAGGATTTTGCCCGGGGATGGGGCGAAAATATAATGCCATTTCTCGTCTTGAGCACGATTAAAGATTTAAAAATGGTGGTGGAAGTCGGGTTAGTTACAGGAACGATTCCCGCTAGCAATCCCACGGGTTCGGCAATGCGTTCGTAGCCAAAATGCCGATCGGACTCGATGATACCGCAAGTCTTGTCGTTTTTGTATTTGTTGTAAATCATTTCCGAGGCAAAATGATTTTTGATTGCTTTATCTTCGATGACTCCCATTCCCGATTCTTTGACTGCTGCTTTGGCTAAGGGAATGCGGGCGGCATTAGCGGCTAAAGCTGCTTGCTTGAATATGCGATCGACCTGTTCTTGAGTGTAGGTAGCAAATTCAGCTTGGGCTGCTTTCACTTTTTGAATGAGCAGTTCTAATTCATCTAAATTGGTAACTTTCATGGGTTCGATCCTGATGTTGTTTTCTTGATAATTATTGCCTAACTTTGTGAGGGGTAGGAAAACCGCAGATTAACGCAGAGCACCGCAGATATTTTCAAGATTGTTTGCGATTTTTGCACGAGGTATTTTAATTATTATATACCGCTAGCTCCGATGGCTTTTACCCCGCGGCTGCGAAAAATGTCAACTGTTTGTTGCACGAGCTCCGGTGAAGCTGGAGGTGTATCTTTGAGCTCGTAATCCAGTTTTAATTGTTCCCATTTGTATTCTCCCATTTTATGAAAGGGTAATACTTCGACTTTTTCCACATTGTTCAGATTGGCAATAAACTCCGCTAGTTTTTCTACGTTTTCTATGTGATCGGTGAGGTGAGGAACTAGAACGAATCGAATCCAGGTCGGCTTATCAATTTCGCTGAGATATTTGGCCATTGCTAAAGTAGGCTCGATGGAAACGTTGGTGACTTTGTAATACAGTTCGGGAATGTAGGATTTGATGTCCAATAAAACCAGATCGGTCTTTTCTAGAACTGGTTTAGCAACTTCTAAAAGACAGAATCCTGATGTGTCTAGGGCTGTATGCAAGCCCATTTGATGACAGCGGGTAAAGATTTCTCTGACAAAATCCGGCTGCATCAACGGTTCGCCGCCGCTGACGGTCACGCCTCCTTTCCGCAGGTATGATTTACATTTTGTAATTTGATCGATTAAATAATCGACGGTTACTTCTTTACCATCGTGGGAGTTGCGGCAGTCGGGATTATGACAGTACAGACAGCGTAAGGGACAGCCTTGGGTGAAGACGATAAACCGGATTCCGGGGCCGTCTACAGTGCCAAATGTTTCGATTGAATGAATGCGACCAATTCCAGACATTGATTTTGCTGTTTGTTGGGATTTTGAGACTAGGGATGAGCGGGATGGCTGGGTTAACTTAAGCCTGGAAACTTGCGGATTTTTCGTTTGGTTGCTGAGGCTAGATCCCCCTAAATCCCCCTTAAGAAGGGGAGTAGGGGTTGACTTTGAGAAGTGGGCGTTTCCCCTCGAATCCCCAGATAGTCGGGGGAATTCAAGAATACTCTTGTTCCCCCCTTCTTAAGGGGGGTTAGGGGCGATCTGGCTTCACGGTTCAACAGCGAAACTAGAAGAAAAAAGAGTTATGCAGAACCAATTATGTAGGCGCTTCTTGAGTCCCCCTCGGCTCGGACTTCGTTTGACTCTTGAGCGGTTTAAACCGCCGATTCCAATGGGATTTAGACGCGTTCGTGGAAAGTCCGTTTAATCACATCTAATTGCTGTTCGCGGGTAAGTTTGATGAAATTAACTGCATAACCGGAGACGCGAATTGTTAGCTGGGGATAGTTTTCTGGATGTTCCATCGCATCTAGTAATGTTTGCCGATCGAGCGCGTTAACATTGATGTGATGGCCGCCATCGTGGAAGTAACCGTCTATAAGACTAACTAGGTTGTTAGTCCGATCGCTCTCCATTCTGCCCAAGGCTTGCGGTAGAATCGAAAAAGTATTCGATATGCCATCTTGACAATCACTGTAAGGCAGTTTTGCTACAGAAGATAAGGATGCGATCGCCCCACAGGAATCTCGGCCGTGCATCGGGTTAGCGCCCGGAGCAAAGGGTTCGCCTGCTTTGCGTCCGTCGGGAGTGCTACCAGTTTTTTTGCCGTAAACTACGTTAGAGGTAATAGTGAGTACCGATTGAGTCGCTACAGCGCCGCGGTAGGTTTTGTGCTGGCGAATTTCGTTCATGAAGCTTTGCACGAGTTCGATGGCTATACTGTCTGCGCGATCGTCATTATTGCCGTATTTGGGGTATTCTCCTTCGATCGAGTAATCTACGGCCAAACCTTCCTCGTTGCGAATCACCTTAACTTTAGCGTTTTTAATCGCCGACAGGGAGTCCGCCACCACCGACAATCCGGCAATTCCGCAGGCCATTGTCCGGTAAACATCGCGATCGTGCAATGCCATTTCCAGGCGTTCGTAGCAGTATTTGTCGTGCATATAGTGAATGACATTCAACGTATTGATATACGTTTTTGCCAACCACGCCATCATGTCGCGGAACCTGGCTCTTACCTCGTCATAATCGAGATATTCGGTAGTAATCGGCGGGAACTGCGGCGCGATTTGGTCGCCGGACTTCTCATCTTTACCGCCGTTAATCGCATAGAGCAAAGTCTTGGCCAAGTTAACTCGCGCGCCGAAAAACTGCATTTGCTTGCCAATTCGCATGGCGGAAACACAACAGGCGATCGCGTAATCATCGCCGTATTGAGGGCGCATCAAGTCGTCGTTTTCGTACTGAATCGAGCTCGTCTCGCTGGATACCTTGGCACAGAATTCTTTGAAGTTGTCCGGCAAGTTTTCCGACCACAAAACGGTGAGATTTGGTTCGGGTGCAGTACCGAGGTTTGAGAGGGTGTGCAAGAATCGGAAACTGTTGCGAGTTACCAATGTTCTACCGTCATCGCTGATACCGCCGATCGCCTCTGTTACCCAAGTTGGATCGCCAGAAAACAGAGCGTTATAGTCGGGAGTTCGCAAAAACCGCACCATGCGGAGTTTCATGACAAAATGGTCGATTAGTTCTTGCAATTCCACTTCGGAATTCGCGCCGCTTTGCAAATCGCGATCGAAATAAATGTCTAAAAACGTCGATACGCGGCCGAGAGACATCGCTGCCCCGTTTTGTTCTTTCACTGCTCCCAAGTAGCCAAAATACACCCACTGGACAGCTTCTCGTGCATTTGCCGCCGGACGGCCAATATCAAAGCCGTAGCTGGCAGCCATTTCTTTTAACTCAAACAATGCCCGAATTTGCTCGGATAACTCTTCGCGCAAGCGAATTGTTGCTTCGTCCATCGCGTCTAGTTCGAGCGATTCTTGCTGTGTTTTTTTATCATCAATCAGGCGATCGACACCGTACAAAGCCACGCGCCGATAGTCACCGATAATGCGCCCGCGTCCGTAGGCATCTGGCAAACCTGTGATGATACCAGAACGTCTCGCCAGACGCATCGAGCGCGTGTAAGCATCGAATACACCATCGTTATGAGTTTTGCGATATTTCGTAAATATTTCTTCTGTTTGCCGATCGAGCTGATAGCCGTAAGCTTCTAAACCTGCCTTGACAACGCGAATCCCGCCAAAGGGCATAATCGCGCGTTTCAAAGGTCGATCGGTTTGCAAACCTACTATTTGTTCTAAGTCGCGATCGATGTATCCTGCTGCATGAGCGGTGATGGATGTGGGAACTTTTGTATCAACATCCAATACACCTTTTTCGCGCTCTTGCTTCATTAGTTCCAGGACTTTTTGCCAAAGCTGCTGGGTTTTTTCGGTTGGTGCTGCGAGAAATTCTGCATTCCCTTCGTAGGGGGTGTAATTTTTTTGAATGAAGTCTCTGACGTTGACTTCCTTTGTCCAGTTGCCTTCAGTAAAGCCGTGCCATTGTACTAACATAGCTTCCTTTCACCTCAATCTTTGTGTTAGCGATATACTTTTTATTTTTCTACCGCTATATCTACTATATATTTAATCTCAATATTTTAAATAGCCTGTTCGCTCTTTGTTACAAAACTTGACTTGCTAATTATGTGGGAAGAATTAAGATAGATAGTATGCAGAACATCCTCTGGGATGTTTGAGGAAGCTCTGACAAAATGGGATTCCGAACTAACACTTTGACAACGGAAATGTTGTTTAATGGCGGGTCGGTAGGAAACCCGCAATGAGATTTTTGGTCGCGAACCGCGAAGACCAGAAGAAGAGGAAGAAAAAGCAGAAAAATAGCAGAAGAATAGCAGAAAAATAGTTCGGATTTGATGCCAGAAGTTTTATCGAAAGTAGAGCAATATTAATTGCTGATTAATTGAAGTAGGGTATTATGCAGATAAATGTAAGAAATCAAAGCACTGCGAGCGATCCGGCTCACGATATTTGGAAAGAACAGCGTCATCCGCTCGATCGGATTTTTAAACCTCAGTCCGTGGCTGTAATCGGCGCAACAGAGAGAGAAGGAAGCGTCGGGCGCACTCTCCTGTGGAACTTGATTCGGAATCCGTTTGGCGGAACAGTTTTTCCAGTGAATCCGCAGCGCCGCAGCGTCTTGGGACTCAAGTCTTATCCTGACATTGCTAGCGTCCCGGAAAGAGTCGATCTGGCGGTGATTGCTACGCCTGCTGCTGGGGTGCCGCAAGTGATCCGCGAATGTATCGCTGCTGGGGTGAAAGGGGCAATTATTGTTTCTGCTGGCTTCAAAGAGATTGGTGCGGCTGGGGAGGCTTTAGAACAGCAAGTTATGGCCGAGGCGCGTCGGGGCGGAATGCGGATTATCGGCCCGAATTGCCTGGGCGTGATGAATCCCGTGCTCGGGCTCAATGCTACTTTTGCAGGTACGATCGCCCGTCCGGGTAATGTCGCTTTCATCAGTCAAAGCGGCGCCCTCTGTACTTCGATTCTCGACTGGAGTTTGGGGGAAAATGTCGGTTTTAGCGCCTTTGTATCGATCGGCTCTATGCTCGATGTCGGCTGGGGCGATCTGATCGAGTATTTCGGGGACGACCCCCACACCCACAGTATCGTTTTGTACATGGAATCAATGGGTGATGCTCGTTCGTTCCTGTCCGCCGCCCGCCCAGTGGCGATCGACAAACCGATCATCATTCTCAAGGTAGGACGTACCGCCGCCGCCGCCCAAGCCGCCGCTTCCCATACGGGAGCTTTGACCGGCAGCGATGACGTGCTTAACGCTGCTTTCCGCCGCTGCGGCGCGTTGCGGGTACATACGATTTCCGATTTGTTCGACATGGCAGAAATTCTGGCCAAGCAACCGCGACCGCAGGGCAACCGACTGTCGATCGTCACCAATGCAGGAGGCCCGGGGGCGATCGCCACCGATGAGTTAATTAGCGGTGGCGGTGCCCTGGCAGATTTGGCACCGGAGACGGTGCAGCGGCTTGATGAGTTTTTGCCACCTCAGTGGAGTCATCACAACCCGATCGATATTTTGGGCGATGCTAGTAGCGATCTTTACGCCAAAACACTAGAAGTTGTCGCTCCCGATCCCAATAGTGACGGATTGCTGGTCATTCTGACACCACAAGCGATGACAAATCCCACCCAAACCGCAGAAAAACTCAAGTCTTACAGCAAACTCCCAAAGCCCTTATTAGCAAGCTGGATGGGCGGTGTGGAAGTTTCAGCGGGAACGAAAATTCTCAATCAGGCAAATATTCCGACTTTCCCTTATCCCGATACCGCCGTCAGGTTATTCAACTATATGTGGCGGTACACGTACAACCTGCGCGCTATCTACGAAACGCCATCTCTCCCCGCTGATTGCGAAATCGAGACTTCCGGGTGTGCGACTGCTGCGAAGATTTTGACTGCCGCCCGCCAAAAAAATCGCACTTTGTTAACCGAGTACGAATCAAAACAGTTGCTAGCAGCTTACGGGATTCCCACCGTAGCGACAGAAATTGCAGCGAGTGCGGCCGAAGCTGTGGAAATTGCCGATCGCCTGGGTTATCCAGTGGTGCTCAAACTCCATTCTGAGACGATTACTCACAAAACTGAGGTGGGGGGCGTACAACTAAATTTAAGCAGTTCTAGCGCTGTAATTAGTGCCTTTGAGGGGATATCAGATCGGGTGCGGGCGATCGAGCCCGCAGCGTTTCTCGGCGTCACCGTGCAGCCGATGGTGCATTTAGAGGGCTACGAATTAATTTTGGGTAGCAGTATCGACCCGCAATTCGGGCCGGTGATGCTGTTTGGTTCCGGCGGACAATTAGTGGAAGTCTTTCAAGATCGATCGCTCGCACTTCCGCCTTTAAATACTACCCTAGCGCGGCGGATGATGGAGCAAACGCGCATCTATAAAGCTTTGCAAGGAGTGCGCGGTCGATCGGCAATTGACCTGGTACAACTCGAACAGTTATTAGTTCGTTTCAGTCAACTGATTGTCGAGCAACCTCAAATTTCCGAGCTCGATATTAATCCACTGTTGGTTTCTCCTGAAGGTGCGATCGCTCTTGATGCCCGTGTTGTTCTCCAGACAACGGAAAACCCCATTTCACCCGCGATTCGCCCCTATCCTACGCAATACGTTCAAACATGGTCAACTAACGGCGATCGTCCCATCACCATCCGTCCGATTCGTCCAGAAGATGAGCCGCTGATGGTGCTGTTCCACGAAGAACTTTCGGAAGAGAGCGTCTATTTGCGCTACGCTCACATGGTAAAGTTAAAGCACCGCATCGCTCACGAACGTTTGACCCGGATTTGTTTTATTGACTACGATCGAGAAATGGTGTTAGTAGCCGATCGCAAGGACTCGGAAACCTCAGAACACCGGATTTTGGGAGTAGCGCGTCTGAGCAAACTCCACGGCACAAACCAAGCCGAATTTGCCCTCATCGTTAGCGATAGCTATCAGCAGCGAGGTTTGGGAACAGAATTATTGAGGCGGATGTTGCAAATTGGTCAGGAAGAGAAATTAGAGGCGATCGTCGGCTACATTCTCAATAGCAACTACAAGATGCAGAGCCTCTGTAAAAAACTCGGATTTGAACTCCAACCAGACCGAGACGAAGGAATGTTGAAAGCTGTTTTTGTTTGCAGCAAGTTTGGTTAAATAATACTGAGATGTTGCACCATTCTCGATAAACCTTTTAGGGGCGGGCTCTCCTGCCCACCCCACAAGAAAATTTACTCTTTGTGGAACATGCATCTTGCCTGTTCTTGATAATGGTGCAACATCTCAGATAATATCAATTCCGGCTGCGCCCCAATGATATCAAATCCGCGTTTCATTGTCCTGATAAAGTTGAATCAAGCTGCCAACAAACAAGCGCGCCATTTTCAGTTTTTTGACTCACAGTCAACAGTCAACAATCACGGACGGTGCAACCGGAATCAATATAATTCTCATTCATCACAACTTTAGTCCTCACTACAAACTTTATCGGTTTGTAGTGAGATAATGTCCGGTCGAGGGACCGTAATTCTTGTAGGGGCGGGTTCACCAACAATACCTGCCAACAATGGACAATCTCAAAAACCCGCCCCGACCGGGATATTACGGTTAATCGTGAGGACATGATATGAGGACTTTAGTCCTCAAACTAAGATGCTACTAAGCCGCAGCCAAATTTGCTGCTGCGAAATCCCAGTTAGCCAAATTATCCAAGAAATTAGTAATGTAGTCGGGACGGCGGTTTTGGAAATCCAAATAATAAGCGTGTTCCCACACATCCAAAGTCAGCAACGGAGTTTGACCGTGTGCTACCGGCGTGTCAGCGTTAGCAGTTTTGGTAACTTTCAAAGTACCGTTGTCTAAAACTAGCCAAGCCCAGCCGCTACCGAACTGAGTTGTCGCAGCCGTCTTGAATTCTTCTTTGAATTTGTCGAAGCTGCCGAAGTCGGCGTTAATTTTGTCAGCTAAAGCTCCTGTCGGAGTGCCGCCGCCGCCCGGTTTGAGGGAATTCCAGAAAAAATTGTGGTTCCAAACTTGACCTGCATTGTTGAAAATGCCGGCTTTGGATGGGTCTTTAGCAGATTCCTTGACAATTTCTTCAAGGGATTTGCTCGCCATTTCCGTTCCTTCAATCAGTTTATTCAGATTGGTCACGTAAGCAGCGTGGTGCTTGTCGTGGTGGAACGAAAAAGTGTTGGCCGACATATGAGCTGGCTCTAGGGCGTCAGCGGCGAAGGGTAACGGTGCAAGTTCAAATGCCATTGTGTTCAATCCTCTCTGGATTACTTTTGGTTTTTGGGCTAACTTTCCGGCTTTTGTATGATTAAAGCCGAGAGTTGCTAGCTTGAGTTTATCAAGCTGTGGTAAATAATTCTTTACAATTTTCATATTTTATAGCAGTTGGGGCATTTCAGCATTCAGACTTGTATTTTTTAGCTATCAAAGCTACTTATTGCAGGATTCACATAGCATAAAGTCTCACTAAATGTCAAGCCACCTGGGTGGCAAATAAAAGTGTGTGTGAAATTGTCAACCGATAGAAATTTTATGAGACTGATAAAGAGATTAAACCTGTAAATTGCCATAGATTAACCTAAGTTCAATTAAGCTGTAAGAAAGCCAAACAAGTTGCAGGATCTGTCAATGGAAAAGCCTTTAAACAACTCGTCGAGTAACCCCCCTCAATGGTTGAATTTGCAATTAATCGTCACCGGTCTGGAAACAGTCCAAGACTTAATTGTAATTTCCCTATGTATTGGTTTGTTTTGTTTCATGGTGCTAGAACTGCGAGAAATGTTCTTCTCGCTGCTACCTCCTTTGAATTTCCAGGAAGTCACGGCAGATATTTTATTTCTATTAGTTTTAGTGGAATTATTTCGCTTGCTAATTATTTACTTGCAAGAAAAAAGAGTTTCGATCGGTGTAGCTGTGGAAGTTTGTATTGTATCAGTTTTGCGAGAAGTGATAGTGCGAGGAGTGCTGGAAACTCCCTCGGTTCAAATATTATCAACAGGCGCATTTTTGCTGGTTTTGGCAGTGTTGTTGGTAGTCCGAGTTTGGTTGCCGCCAACCTTCGAGGGAATTGACCCAGAACGTCGCATGGCTAACAGAAATAGAAAATTTTCAGCGCCTGAATCTTTTTCCGATCCTGTTGCAGTTGATAGCAAGTTTAATTCTCATTGAATATGGCAGGACAGGCGATTTTAGATTTAGTCTTTTATCGCTTGTCACGTTACAGCTATCATTTCCGGTAAAACTGAGATGTTGCACCATTGTCAAGAACGGGCTCTGGGGCCCGTTCCACAAAGAGTAGATTTTCTCCTAGGGTGGGCAGGATATCCCACCTAAAAAAGGATGATTGAGAATGGTGCAAGATGTGAGTTAAGGATCGCGAATTAAATAACTTATAATTTTAATTGTTCTTGTGGGATGGGCTCTTATAGCCCGTCATGAGTGGACGGGCTATAAGAGCCCATCCCACTTTCAAGAGTGGAAGTTATTTAATTCTCATTCCTAAAATCAACCTGATAACGTTTGCAGCGAAAACTAAAATCCTCTGAAAATACAGAGTAATGTAGTCTTAAATACAAACACAAGCTTCATCAGTCATTCCCAATGATTCCCATCTAAAATCTAAAATCTAAAATCTAAAATGGAATTACCCGTTAACCTGCAATTCCTGCAACCGGGCAAACACTTCTTTAGAATGAATCGCCGGATTAATCTTCACAAAAGTTTCGCGCAAAACGCCTTCAGGGTCAATAATAAAACTGTGCCGCGCCGAGATGAAACTCATCCAAGAACCGTAAGCTTTACTCACTTTACCATCCGTATCAGCTAACAGCGGAAACTTCAAACCTTCCGAATCGCAAAATTCCGCGTGGGAATCGACATCATCAGCGCTAATACCGATAATTTGAGTATTCTTTGCCAAGTATTTCGGCAAGTCTTCCTGAAATCTCCGTGCTTCGATCGTACATCCCGATGTAAAGTCTTTCGGATAAAAATAGACTACCAGCCACTTACCGCGATAATCGGACAGGGACACTTGTCCGTCGCCGCTGTTTGTCGGCAAACTAAAATCCGGTGCTGGTTGATTCACTGTCGGAAGCTTGCCACCGAGGGCAAATGCAGGTGTGGCCAAATTGAAACTTAGAAAAACTAGACAAATTGCCAATAAAGTGCTAAAAAACTTGCGACGGGACATCATAAATTTAGAAGTAGAATTGTACTTAAGACAAGTTTACAGTTTTCTGATTAAATGGTAGGGGCAATTCGCGGATTGCTTCTAAAACCCAAAGATCACTCACTCAAATAGCAATTTACCCATGAGCGCTGCACTCCCGTTAACAGGCAAAGCTATAGTAGTCCAGGTAATTAACGGTCAACCCGTTACGATCGAAGTAGACGGCACTAATGCCCCGATTACTGGGGGAAATTTTGTTGACTTAGTTGAACGCGGCATTTACGACGGGGTGATGTTTCACCGAGTTGTGCGCCAGCCAGATCCTTTTGTGGTGCAAGGAGGCGATCCGCGCAGCAGAGATACTACAATTCCAGCAAGTCAATTGGGAACTGGTAGTTTTATTGACCCGGAGACTAATCAGCCGCGTTTTATTCCTTTGGAAATCAAGCCGCAAGGGGCCGCGCAACCTGTTTACAACCAAGTTGTAACTCAGACGCCACAGTTACAGCATAATCGAGGGGCTGTGGCAATGGCTCGTTCTAATGCTTTGGATTCGGCTTCTTCGCAGTTTTATTTTGCTTTGGATGATTTGCCATTTTTGGATGGTAGTTATGCTGTTTTTGGCAACGTTATTGGAGGTTTTGAAACGGTGAATGCGGTGCAGCAGGGCGATCGCCTTTCAACTGCAAAAGTCGTTCAAGGAATCGTTCCCAGCCGGGTTTCTAGCATCATTACCGATGTTAATGCGCTCAACGATTTAATTAATACTACCAATTTCGTAAATCTATCTTTGCGATCCCTCAAGTTGCCAAACACCCCTAACAACTATCAAGTCACTTCCCAAGACTCTCAGCAAAATCCCAGCGGTGTAGTGGGAGGTAGCGCCAACGATCGCATCCTCGGTTCACCGACGGCTGATGCAATTAACGGCAGCCAAGGTAACGATACCCTCACGGGCGAAGCAGGCGACGACTTTCTCAGAGGCGGCAAAGGTAACGACTCCATTAGCGGCGGTGTGGGCGACGATATTATCAACGGAAATCTCGGCGACGATATTATCAATGCCGATGCTGGTAACGACTTTTTGCGAGGCGGCAGAGGTAACGATGTTTTAATCGGCGGCGATGGTAACGATGTTTTAATCGGCGATACTGGCAGCGATACTCTCACTGGTGGTAATGGTGCAGATACTTTTGTTGTAAGCACCTCGGACATAACTACGCTTTTGTTAAATAATGACACCGATATCATACTTGATTTTAAACCGGGAGAGGGCGATCGTATTGGCATTGCTACCAGCAATTTATCAACTGTCTCATTCATTCCGTCCGGAAGCAACACTCTCATTCGATTGATAGATGGTGGAACGGCTGTGGTTCAAAATGTTGCCCCCGCAGTAGTTCAAAGTGCTGCTTTTGCAATTACAGCTAGTAATGTTTCCCCACTTGGTGGCTTGCCACCCGGAGATTCTGCTATCAGAATCGGCTAACTTTAACTATAGGTGTAGGGTGCGCCACAAGCACCTTACCAATGACCAATGACCAATGACCAATGACTAATACCATAGCTGACTAATTTTAGAAACCGCATCTTGATAATAATCCATTCTCCCCTGCAGCTTAAAAAGCCCCGCTGCCTTCTGGAAATCCTCAAATGCTCCATGAACCTCTCTCAATTTATATCTAATCACTCCTCGGTTAAAATAAGCTTTAGCAAAATCGTTATCGAGGCGAATTGCTGACTCAAAATCAGCTAGTGCTGCTAGGGAATTCTCCATTTGCAGGCGGATAGCACCTCGGTCAAAGTAAGATTGAGCTAGATTAGGGTTGAGCAGGAGTGCCGAGTTGTAATCGGCGATCGCCGCAGTATAATGTTTTAAACGAGTCAGCATGAACCCCCGATTGCTGTAATACTTGGCTCGGTAAGGATTGAGTTCGATGGCGGTAGTTAAATCTTCGATCGCCGATTGCTTGTAGCCTAATTTGTAGCGGGCCACACCGCGATCGTTGTAAGCTGACGCGAATTGCGGATTAATGTTAATTGTGGCAGTAAAATTTTTAATAGCGCCCTCCAAGTCTTGTTGTTCGAGATTTTTTAAACCCTGAGTGTAAAACTTTTTGGTACTAACTTTTAAATTTGCCTCTTGTCGGGATTCAGTTTGCTCCCCCGAAAATACGCCGGTAATATTAGTGAATCCCAAAGATTCGATCGAATTGAAAATAGTTGTGACAACTAATTGGGTTGGGAGAAGGGGGATAGTAGGCATGGGAGGAGTGGTGTTCAACTGTATGCTCTTATTTTCCTCCTTACTTCAGCTACTGACAGTGATATCCGTAGTGTCAGGCTCGTGATAAGTTTGATGAGATTTGGTGATGCTGGGGCATTGACTTGTGTGATGAAAGTTCGGCTTAGTTAGTGATGACGATCGCAATTGTGAACAAATGCGTCTACAACCCTTTAAATATAAGGTTTCCCTGCTATATTTGCGCTTTCTTTCTTCCCATATTGAGCAGTTCCTACCGGGATTGTTTGCAGGTATGCCCCTGGGAGAGCGATCGCAACTGTCGGCAGCAAGTATTACTTTGTAGCGATATTCGATCGGGATTTGTCCATCGAACACGGCCATCTTAAACCCGGTTTTTACTCGCCCCCAGAGCACCATTCTCAAGAACAGGCTTTCCGGCCTGTTCCACAAATCACTATTATTTTTGAGTAATATTGCTGAGGAAAGTTGCCGATTATTTGTTATGCTTTGATTAGGCATCAATAATTTATGGCACAAATTAGTGTCACTGAAAAAAGTTATGAGGTTGAAAATTTTCTTCGCTGCATTGTTGGCGATCGTCCTGTTCACTCTCTACTTAACTCCTCCTGTGATGGCCGCGAATGGGGAGGATTTGAGTCACCTATTAAAAGATAATTGGTGCGTCAGCTTTCTGTGGAAGCAATGCGATTTGAGCGCTGTCGATTTGCGGGGCGCTAATCTCCAAGAAGCTAATTTGAGCGGCGCTAATTTGAGCGGCGCTAATTTGTCCGGTGCTAACTTAAAAAATGCTGACCTTTCTGACGCAGACCTCACCGGCGCTAATTTAGCAAATGCTGATATTTTAGGCACGGATCTCAGTCGAGCCAATTTGACAGAAGCTAATTTCAACGGCACGAAGTTGTGGGATGCTAATCTGACTTTGGCAAATCTGAGCCGCGCCAATTTACAAGATGCTAATGTCTTAGATTCTCGACTTTGGGGAAGCAATCTCACGGAAGCTAATTTGGCTGATGCGACGCTGCACGGTGCGGATTTGCAATATGCTAATTTGGCCGACAGTAATTTGACAGGTGCTGACTTGCACAGCTTCTTTTTCCGAGGTTCCAAACAAGTCACAAATTTGAGCAATGCTAATTTAGAAGGCGCTACTTTAACGAGAGCAAATCTCAGAGGTGCGGTGCTGGCAGGGGCAATAATGCCGGATGGGTCTATTAATGAAGAAAGTGGCTTTAATTTACAGTAGAGTAAAATTAAAGTCTGCTTGAATAATTTCAACAACAGGCTTTCATGCCGATTTCGCATTATCGGGTGTAGCTGCGCCCGTTGCCAACAGCTTGTTGAGGATGCTGTCAATCGATTGCGCGATTTTAGATTTTAGATTTTAGATTGAAGCCTTGACCCCACGGATAGATACGTTCGGCAAGTTTCATCGGATACAGGTTTTTATTTCTCCCTCCTGAGTCTCCGAAGGAATGAATCACGTGGCGGGTATCCTGGATGCTTGCGGTCAAGATATCAATTTAAACCAGGGTGCGATCGACCTTTTAACTCCCAACCAGTAAATCTCGCTAAAATCTTAAATCTCAAACCGAACCTGCGCGCATCTGTTACAATTTTCAACAAAGCCAGAACAGCCCCGAACCTGAAGTCACCTGCCTAGGGGTACAAGCCCCCGACAGGAGTCGTGGAGAGCAAAAATATTAGATATTGAGTTTAATCTCCCAGATTCATCTGTAGAGTCTCTCTAAAATCTAAAATCTAAAATCGGCTGTGGAGTCCATCTAAAATCTAAAATCTAAAATCGATGGGCTGTGGACTCAATCTAAAATTTAAAATCTAAAATCTAAAATCTAAAATCTAAAATCGACTGATGGAAACCTTGCAAACTCAACTTTACGAACTCGCACAATTTGCTAATAACTTAGTAAATACTCAACTGACAAACCTCAGTTTAGTCAGCGTCGGAGTCATCTTTCTGGCAGGGTTGCTAACAAGCTTAACGCCCTGTATGCTTTCAATGTTGCCGATCACGATCGGCTACATCGGCGGATACGAAGCAAAAAGTCGCCTGCAAGCAGCAGCCCAGTCGGCGTGGTTTTCCCTGGGATTAGCCACCACCCTTGCGGGTTTAGGTATTGTAGCATCATTTGCCGGACAAGTTTACGGCAAAATTGGCCTGGGTTTGCCAATTATTGTCAGCATTATTGCTATTCTAATGGGGCTGAATTTACTCGAAGCTTTACCCTTGCAAATGCCGTCTTTCGACGCTGTGGGGTGGGTACCGAAAGATTTGCCGGCGGGCGTGCGATCGTACTTATTGGGCTTAACTTTTGGTTTAGTAGCCTCTCCCTGCAGCACTCCGGTTTTAGCTACACTCTTAGCTTGGGTTTCCAAAACGGGAGATACAGTTTTAGGCGGTGTGTTACTGCTGTTTTACGCTGCTGGCTACGTCGCTCCGCTAATAATAGCAGGTACTTTCACTGCCAGCATAAAAAAGCTGTTAGAATTACGTCGGTGGTCGAGTTGGATTACGCCTGTTAGCGGTGTTTTGCTAGTAGGATTTGGCGTTTTCTCTCTGCTTTATCGCATCCTTCCCGCGTAACTTTCGTTCTCTGGACTTCAGTCCTTATTGAGAGATATAGCAATCACTATGGAATGCGTGAATTAACTTTTTTTTCACGAACCGCGAAGACGCGTTAGGCGAAACCGCGCGTAAGCGCTAGAACACGAAGGAAGAAAGAAAGAAAAGAGAAAGAATTCAAAATTGATTGAGACTTTTTCAATAAACATAATAATATTTTGTTCATCTTTTTTTACCTCCTTTCTCTTCCTTCTCCCTTGTGCCATCCGTTACATCCCGTACATTGCTCGTTGCCGAACTTGCTGACATCCGTTACATCCCGTACATTGCTCGTTGCCGAACTTTCTTCCTAATTACCAATGACATCAAAAGAAGTATTTCTATCAAAAGTCTCAAGCTGGGCGACTGCCCCTCAAAAGTTTTTCAAGCGAGAAATTTTGCCGGTGCTAGCAGATTTGCGGCTGGCAATTATCTTGCTGCTGGCGATCGCATTTTTCAGCATTTCCGGCACTGTCATCGAACAAGGCCAATCAGTACCCTTTTACCAATCTAACTATCCAGAACACCCTGCTTTGTTCGGCTTCCTAACTTGGAAAGTTGTGCTAATTGCAGGACTTGACCACGTATACCGCACTTGGTGGTTTTTGTCAATCCTAATTTTGTTCGGCAGCAGCTTAACAGCTTGTACATTTACCCGACAATTTCCCGCACTAAAAGCCGCCCGCCGCTGGAAATTTTATGAAGAACCAAAGCAGTTTGAAAAATTAGCTCTCAGTGCGGAATTAGAAACAGTTGCTTTAACTTCGTTAGAACCACTTTTGCAGCAAAAAAACTACCGCATATTTCGAGAAGGCGAAAAAGTTTATGCCCGCAAGGGAATAATTGGCAAAGTCGGCCCGATTATTGTTCACGCCAGTATGCTAATTATTTTAACTGGGTCGATATGGGGCGCAATGACGGGATTTCTAGGTCAAGAAATGGTTGCCAGCGGCGAAACATTTCAGGTGCAGAATATCTTGGATGCGGGGCCTTGGGCGGGGCCGCAAATACCGAAGGATTGGTCGATGCGAGTTAATCGGTTCTGGATTGATTATAGTCCGAGCGGTGCGATCGACCAATTTTACTCTGACCTGTCAGTTTTGGACAAAACAGGCCAAGAGGTCGATCGTAAAACCATTCACGTTAACGAGCCCCTCAGATATCGGGGAGTCACATTTTATCAAGCAGATTGGGCAATAGCCGCCGTGCGAGTTCGCCTCAACAAAAGCCCGGTTTTACAATTGCCAATGGCTCAGCTAGACACCCAAGGTAAAGGCCGAATTTGGGGTGCTTGGATTCCCACAAAACCAGATTTGAGTGCGGGAGTTTCTCTGCTAGCAAAAGACTTGCAAGGAACGATTTTAGTGTACGGTACGGATGGCAAATTGTTAACTACAGTTCGCGCCGGCACGGCGGTGGAAGTTAACGGAGTCATGCTGACAATTGACGAAGTTGTAGGCAGTACGGGATTGCAAATTAAAGCCGATCCTGGTATTCCGATCGTTTATACTGGCTTCGGGTTGCTAATGCTTAGTGTGCTGATGAGCTATCTGTCTCACTCGCAGATTTGGGCTTTGGAAAAGGACGGCAAACTATACGTCGGCGGGCGCACAAATCGCGCTCAGGTGACTTTTGAAAGAGAAGTTGTGGAGATTTTGGACAAGTTGGCAGAATCGAAACAAGAGGAAGAAAAGAGCGAAATAGCGCCGACTTCTCTAGCTAGTCAAAATTAATTTTATGGTGGGCATTGCCCACCATTGATGTCAACAACCAGGTAAAAGGTAGTATCAGTCTTCTGTCTGAGTCACAATCCCCTCGATCTCTCTTAGCCCCCCTTAAAAAGGGGGAAGAGCATTCAAAGTCACGCCCTACTCCCTTTTTAAGGGGATTTAGGGAGATAGAGACTCGACTACAAGCGACCTTCATTATGGGTTTGAGCCTGGTTGGTGACACGAATGCAATAGATTTTATATCGGAAAATAAGTGAATTTACGTAAATTATGGTACTGCTAATCAGGTAATTTTTAATAAAAGTCAGTGACTATACAATTGTAAATCTTCACAACAAGAGATATCATCTACCCATAGTTATTTAAATTTAAAAAAACTCAATAACTATGGATCAACTTATCCTGGTATTTTTTTATGCCAATTATCGTTCCTTTTGTCCTTCAAACAGTTTTACCTATACTCAGTGCGCTTTTCGCTCTTTTGATTCCTGTACTGGCTCCTGTTATCAAGTTCGCTCTGACTCGCATTCCCAAAATTCCCTCATATATTCGGCTCCTCAAAATTTTGTATTCAGATATTGACTCATCTGCCACAGAGCGAAAAATTATTACTGTTGGACTACTGGTAATTAGTAGCATTGTGACTTTCATGGCTTATTCCGTTATACCTTGGACGGGTGTACCCCTGATCGGTGCTATTACCAGTCCCATTGCTGGCGCTATTGCTCTTGTGGTGGCACTGGCACTTTTAGATATGATTTTTGACATGAATAAAGGCTATTACTTAGAGCGACTAAGAGGAAAAGGTTTTGCTGGATTAAATGACATAGAAACCGATATTAAAGATTTAAAAGATATTTTTGGCAAATCCTGGAAGAAAGTTAAATCTACTATTAACGATGCCAGCCAGAAAATTTATGAAGAGGGCTGTAAGCGTCAGGGTAAACGCATCTTAACTGGAACCCAAAATATGCTACAGTTAAATCCGACTAAATTTCAATGTAGTTTGTTGTA
>NZ_JAUBRP010000049.1:0-40073 GCF_036701935.1 Microcoleus sp. M2_D5
GATTTTAGATTTTAGATTTTAGAATTGACTTGCGCGAGATAAATGCTCTTTCTTGAGGATTTTCGATTTTCGATTTGCGATTGATTCCACGGATAAATATCGATTTTAGATTTGAGATTTTAGAATTGACTTGCGCGAGATAAATGCTCTTTGTTGAGGATTTTAGATTTTCGATTTGGGATAGATTCCACGGATAAATTACGTGGCGGGTACCACCTTTGAAATTCGTGGTCAGCAATTAGCTAATCAATCAGAGAAAAAATAACGCGCTGGTGACGCACCTTACTAAGCTTGAGGATAACGTTGTGCTAAGAAAGAGATAGCAGCAGCCCGATCGCCCAAATCGCCATCCAATTTCGCAGCCAACAAATCATCCAACATTCGTTTAAACCCAGGCCCCGGCTTATAACCCAAAGCCTTCAAATCATTGCCATTTAAAGGCGGCTCAACATTCGCCCATTTGGTGAGATATTCCCAAATTTGGCGGCGTACACTTCGCGCACTTTGCAGCGCGATCGCAATTAATACCGGCAATTCATAATTCCTCAACAGCAACACCAATTGACTCGGCAACTCGCACTTAGGCAAATTCTCTGCTAACTGCTTCTTTCCGGCTTCCAAAACTTCCAACCGCTTAATACTGTCAGCGGGTAACTGAAGATTTGCAGCCACCTTGCCACGATATTCCGGTGCTAAATAAGCTATCAAAAGTTCCAGCCGCATCTGCCAATCGGGAATATTGATAATTGGGAATTGGGAATTGGGAATTGAGAATTGGGAATTGTCTCTTCCTTTTTCCCTCTTCCCTCTTCCTTCTTCCCTCTTCCTTCTTCCTTCTTCCTTTTTCCCTCTTCCCTCCTCCTCCTTCTTCCTTCTATCCTTTACATCCGTTACATCCGTTACAGAATCCGTTGCCGAACCTTCCTTCTTCCTTCCTTGCAAACACCGATCGAGCAAACGCAGTTGCCGCCACAACTGGCGATCCAACTCCAAACTAGGATGAATGCAGCGCAAAGCCTGCAAATCTCCCAGCATATGCAAAGCAACTTTCCAGTAAGGAGCTTGCAAAATGTATTTCAATTCGCTTTTGAGCCGAGTTTCCAAAGCCGGAGCTCGGCCGTTTTCTCCTTGAATTCGGTAATAAATCCCGCTGGCCAAAGCGTGGCGGATGTATCCTTCCGTCTGCGGCTCAATTTCAAATCCCAACCGCACAGCAAACCGCACAGCGCGATAAATTCGCGTCGGATCTTCGATAAAACTGTTGGCGTGCAAAACTCGAATTTGCTTCGATTCCAAATCCAGCAAACCGCAAAAAAAATCCAACAATTCGCCGCTGCGAGGAACACCCAACCGCACAGCCAGCGCATTAATTGTAAAATCCCTGCGGTACAAATCTTGGCGAATTGAACTCGCTTCAACTTCAGGATTTGCAGCCGGATAAGGATAAAATTCAGTGCGAGCCGTAGCGATATCCACCCACAGCGAGCCGAAAGCAGAATCTTTGTGCCACAACAGCGCGGCTGTTTGAAATTGACCGTGAACGTCCAAACGCGATTCGGGGTAAAGTTTTTGCAGCGATGAAGCTAACTCGACACCGGCACCGGAATCGTCGGAACCGCACTTTCCATCCACAACCAAATCGATATCTGTTAGCGCCAGTGTATCATTCGGAGCTAACTCACCTCTGGCACTATTTTCAGCAACAGGCAAGATGCCTGTTCCACAAGAGTTGAATGCGGTTGTGGGGAGTAGGGGTTGGGCATCTTGCCCGCCCTTTGTATCATTCATAGCTAACAGTAAATCCCGCACGGCGCCGCCGACAATATAAAGTTGCCAGCCACGCTTGGCGGCAATATTGGCGGCGATCGACAATAATTGCCACAATTCGGGACTGATGCGCGATCGCAACAATTGCTCAACCGATTCGGGCACAGCACAATAAGACAATTCTGCATTGCTTCCCCTGTCTCGCGCTTTTTGCTGGTGCAATTCCCGCAACACATCAGTCCGGGTAACAATTCCCACCAGTTGACCGTTTTCCAATACTGGCAAGCGCCCGATATCGTATGTCACCATTAAAGATTCAATTTCCGGCAGCAAAGTATCCGGGGCGATCGTTTTTAGCTGCCAAGTCATGTAACCCTTCACCGGGGCGTGACTGAAACCGTGGTGCAGAGCAATGTCTATGTCGCGGCGCGAGATAATGCCGGCGAGCCGATCGCCCGCATCGACCACACAAAGCCCCGAATGTCCGTAACGTAGGAGGATACGGTGAGCTTCCCCCACCGATGTTTCCGGGCGAATACTCCGCACTGGAGACGACATTAATTCGCGCGCTGTCGGAGGGTGGGGAATTTGAGCTTTGAGTTCGTCAGCTAACTGATTTAAAGTCAGCAGGGGGTCAACATCGCGGGTGGCGAGGGAAGCGGCGCGGGCGTGGCCTCCGCCGCCGAAGGGTTTGAACAATTCGGTGAGGTTTGTTCCTTCAATGCGCGATCTGCCGATAATAGTTAATCGATTGGAAACTGGCGATTCGGGAGCGATGTTGCGGTTGTTTTCGTTTTCGCCAAAGTTATAAACATTACCTAAAAGCAGAGCATCGGTTTCAGTCAAATCGAGCAAGCGAGAAGCCAGCGAAGACAGTCCCGGAACGTAGGATTCAGTAGACAGCAGCACCCAGGCTACGCTGTAACCGTGCAAAGTTTCCGATCGCAAATTATTCAGGGCTTCTCTCAGCAAATCTTGCAATTGAGGAGACAAACCGGGTTCTACATATTCAGCGATTACTCCCAAACTCGCTCCCTGTTCCATCAACCACGCCAAAGCTATGGCATCTCGCGCAGTTGCGCCCTCAAAGGTGAGCGAACCTGTATCGACGTGGATGCCGAGGGCCATTACTGTTGCTTCCGAAGGCAGAAGGCGGAATGGTGTGTCGCTCTTTTCTGCTTGATTTTTGAGCTTTTCGACAATTAATGTTGTGCTGGCTCCGACTGCTTCGATCTGCGTAACAGTAGCGGGGATGTCTGAATGCGCCTGTAGGTGGTGGTCGAAAATAGCAATTTCGCTCACTTGTGGCAAATCAAGCCACTCGGCTGCTTTTCCCAAACGATCGCGCCCGGAGGCGTCAACTACAGTAATCGATCGAATTTGTTGCGGATTGACCGATCGGCGTTCAATCAGCGGGTACTCGTCGCGGTGTAGCGCCAAAAAATCCCGCACCGTCGGGTGACACCCGCCAGTTAGTACGATCCTGCTACCGGGGCGCAGCACGCAAAGTCCCACCGCCGCCCCCAAGGCGTCAAAATCTGCTGTTGTGTGGCACAAAACTAAGTCCATAGCCGAAAATCCCGCATCTCTAACTCAAACAGTAGCAATTTCTCGCCCTCTGAAACCGGATGTGCCGATCGGGCTTTAACTTAACCTTTCCAGTTTTCTGTCGTGTAGCGAACAATGATAAAATTGATCGAAATCTCAAGAGTTGGACTTGCACAGCCAAAAAGTTTACTAAAATTAGTCATACTTAACTTGAATGGTTAACATTCGGGGCGGTATGATTACATCAGTGCCAAAAACAAAGGCTTAATTATCTGGGATAGTAAACCGAGCGTGCAAGTCAAAACTGATCAGCCTATTACAAGGTCGAACGGGAGTCCGCGTTTCGTTAAATTGGTTGAAAGTATTGGATGACTCATGGCTAAAAGCTTCAACTAAAATTAACTCAATTAGGGCGTTGCTCCGCCCGAATTAACGCCTGCGGACAAGTTGCGAGCCGACTCCCTTGGGTGAAACAGAAAGCAGACCCTTCAGGAGAAATCCTGATTGAATGGTGAGACTTAAATAAGTTTAGCTTTCGTTTTGTGTAGCAGCCGCTGACGCCTGTTCGCGCAACGCCCGAATTGGCACGGGTTCTTTCGTATCAATCAACCGACAATTGCTCGATCGACGATCGGGAAACTGTCAAAAACTAGAATTTGGAAGATTTTTTCCGGTTCTGGGAAGCTATTTCTGCTCAACGCACGGTTATATCGAAAGGAGAAAAGATGTTATCAATTTTGTTTCAAGTGGTTTTACTGGGTCTGGTACTGCTGTCTTTTGTGATGGTCGTTGGCGTCCCGGTTGCTTATGCCTCTCCCCAAAACTGGAATCAGTCTAAATCCCTGATTTATGTCGGATCGGGTCTGTGGTTTTTGCTGGTTATTGCAGTGGGTGTATTGAACTTTTTAGTCGTTTAATTTCACCCAAGTCTATCGAATAAAGAAGGTAAAAGATAGAAGGATGAAGGCATTCACCAGCGATTGAAAGGCATTCGGCAGAAGCTAGGCATTTTCCAGACCGCGCGACTCTGTATGTTTTTGCACTTGAGATTCAGATGAGATGCTGCTTTCTGACTTTTGCCTTCTCACAAACAAAAATCTAAAACCTAAAAGCTAAAATCTAAACTAGAGCACTATGACTGTTTTCGAGGGAACTTTTACTCACACCGAATCTTTGCGATTTGCTATTGTCATCGGTCGTTTTAACGATTTGGTGGTTAACAAACTTTTGGAGGGATGTCAAGATTGTTTGAAACGCCACGGGGTTGATATTAATCCTCATGGCTCTCAGGTGGACTTTTTTTGGGTACCGGGAAGTTTTGAGATTCCTTTGGTGGCGCGCCAAGCTGCTCTTTCTCAGCGCTACGATGCGGTAATTTGTCTGGGTGCGGTAATTCGGGGCCAAACTCCTCATTTCGATTTTGTGGCTGGTGAGGTTGCTAAGGGAATTGCTGCGGCTGCTTTTCAGACAGGGGTGCCGGTGATTTTTGGGGTGGTGACGACTGACACGATGCAGCAAGCTTTGGAAAGGGCTGGAATTAAAAGCAATTTGGGCTGGAATTATGCGATGAGTGCTTTGGAAATGGGTACTTTGATGCGGCAAGTTAAGGGCGTGGGAACACACTCTTACGATCGTCGATTATCTACAGGATCGGCTGCTCAAGTGCTTTCGGGTGAAGCAAATCTGTCGCTCGCCCCGGATGTATCGTCGGATCAAATCCCCTCGTAAGTTGAACTAACCGTATTTTTAAGCTCAAAAAACATCAAGATTTGCATCGAGAAAAATCTTAAGACTCTTGTGGGGTGGTGATTATGCCCGCCCCCAAGGTAAAAATTCCACTCTGGGCCATTGGTAACAAGTGAAGCTAAGAAAGCATTTGTCAATCAGCAATTATGCTCAACATTTACTAGGATTTTGGGCCCAAAACTGAGATTGGGGCGATCGAGCGATCGTGCCGAGGGTAATATTTATACCTGCTCCCTCTCAAATCGTGAATTTTCCACTCCTAAACAAGCTGTTTTTTTGAGTAATATTACTGATTGACAAATGCAATTAAGTTTTAACTTGTCACCAATGAACCGGAAATGATATTAGACCAATATCTTGCCAATGGGAAATGGCCACTTTGATGCGTCAAGTTCATGCTTGGGACGGAAATTCTGACGCTTCATTACCTGAGTCTGCTGCTGTTCAAGTGCTGTCGGGCGAAGCAAATCTGGCTGTAGCCCCGGATCTATCGTCAGATAGAATACTGTAATTTCTACAAGGCATATTTTGCCAAAAATAGCCACAGTTCCAAATTCAGAATTTGAATTGTGGCAGCATTTGATTCACTTTTTGTTCTGCAACACATCTACCTTTCAAAGACCGATATCCTCCTAAACTGTTGAATAATGTGGAATATCTAGATTATCGTCTATTCCCAAAGAGGTATTATGGGATTTTTGTGTTGAATAAGGTTGAATCAATATCAAAAATTCGTTATCTTAACTTAGGTGTAAGTATTGAGGTTCTCTAAACTCGCTCCTTGCAGGGATTTCAGTATAAATGCTGTAGTAGGATAAGTATTTAACCTCTTCTTAATCAACAGCCCTGAAAACAGCTTTATAGATTAATTGTTCAGATAATATTGAATGACAATATTATCAAGCGGATGCCTAGAAAGCTTTTCTGCTAGGGTATTCAGCGTTTTTGCCGTGACCTGAATACTTACAGTTACTTATTAACGAAAGTGCAAAAATCTTATGGGTGACATTCAAGCTACCTTTACATCTACCGATCGAGCTTTTCAGATTGAGGGGTACGAAAAAATAGATTTCAGCTTGCTCTACGTAGATGGTGCTTTTAAGCTGGAGAATCCTGAGATTGCAGATAGTTACCGCCAATTCGGTCGCTGTTTAATGGTTGTAGATGAAACAGTCTACGGTCTGTACGGTTCACAGATGCAGGATTATTTCAAGCATCACGAGATAGATTTAACAGTCTTTCCAGTTAATATCAAGGAACCTGATAAGACGTTAAAAACCTTTGAAAGCATCATAGATGCCTTCGTTGATTTCGGACTCGTGCGGAAGGAGCCTGTTTTGGTAGTCGGTGGTGGATTGACGACTGACGTAGCTGGTTTTGCCTGCTCATCCTATCGCCGTCGGACTAACTACATTCGCGTCCCGACAACCTTAATTGGGCTGATTGATGCGAGTGTGGCTATCAAAGTAGCTGTGAACCACGGTAAGCTGAAAAACCGCCTCGGTGCTTACCACGCTTCGCAGAAAGTAATTTTAGATTTCTCCTTTCTAAAAACTCTGCCGATCGACCAAATACGAAACGGCATGGCAGAGTTAATTAAGATCGCCGTAGTAGGAAACACAGAAATTTTCGAGTTGTTGGAAAACTACGGCGAAGCATTGCTGCACAGCCATTTTGGGTATCTAGACGGCACATCTGAACTGCGCGAAGTGGCACATCGGTTAACCTACAACGCGATTCAGTCAATGCTGGCCCTAGAAGTACCAAACCTGCACGAGCTAGATTTGGATCGGGTGATTGCCTACGGTCACACCTGGAGTCCGACGCTGGAACTAACACCGGAAATTCCGATGTTCCACGGCCACAGTGTCGCCATCGATATGGCTTTTTCGGCCACCATTGCCCAACTGCGGGGCTACATTTCGATCGCCGACCGCGATCGCATCTTAGGATTAATGAGCCGCCTCGGACTAGCAATTGATAGCCCTTATCTGACATCAGAACTGCTCTGGAAAGCCACAACATCGATCAGTCGTACCCGCGACGGCCTTCAGCGCGCTGCGGCTCCCCGCCCCATTGGCGAATGCTTTTTCATGAACGATTTGACTCGAGGTGAGTTGGATAAAGCCTTACTGGTTCATCGAGAAATCTGTCAGGGCTATCCGCGCCGGGGCGATGGCGAGGATATGTATGTGGTATTGCAGAAAGTTGCAACTCTTTCCAAATCGGGGGTATGACCGTGAGACCCGTTACCCCAGTCGGGATTTTAGCGGCTAAACTCGAAAGTCTCGTCTCGCAAGTAGAAAAAATCGACGATCTCGATCGAGCTTTCCAGGTCGAATTACAACAAGCTTACGAACTAGCCAACGGTCTCGACCCGTACTTGAATCTTTGTACCACGCCGGAATCTCCCGCATTAGCCGCGTTAGTAAAGCGCACCCAATCAGAAGATTGGAGTAAGCGATTCTCTGACGGCGAGACAGTGCGCCAATTGGAACAGGAGATGCTTTCGGGCCACGTGGAAGGCCAAATGCTGAAATTTCTCGTCCATCTCACCAAAGCACAGCGCGTGCTGGAAATCGGGATGTTTACCGGGTACTCAGCACTAGCAATGGCCGAAGCACTGCCGGTGGATGGAGTGGTGGTAGCCTGCGAAGTAGACGCTTACGTCGCTGAATTTGCCCAGAAGTGTTTTCACGAATCTACTGCAGGCTACAAAATCTCAGTCAAGGTAGCACCGGCTCTAGAAACCATGAAACAATTGGCCCAAGACGGGGAAGTCTTCGATTTGGTGTTTATCGATGCTGATAAAGCTGGATACACAGATTATCTCGATTTACTGCTCACCACTGGGCTGTTGGCTCCCAATGGCTTGATCTGTGCCGATAACACTTTGATGCAGGGACAGCCCTACTTGTCAGGTACTGCCACTGCTAACGGGGCTGCGATCGCCAAATTCAACCAGGCTCTAGTTGACGATCCGCGCGTAGAGCAAGTGTTAGTGCCGCTCAGAGATGGATTGACTTTAATTCGGCGCGTTTAGTAGAACAAAACTGACGCCTCAAAACCTTCACAACCGGGTTTTTTGCCCTATTTGGCGGGCTGTAACAAAGTCCGATGTCAAAAAACCCGGTTTTTAACCACCCGTGCGTAATATCAAATCCGCGCTCGCTCGGCATGATTCATCTCTCTCTTCTGGAGTGCGCGTGCTTCGCTTCAACAGCGGTTTAATCATTCAAAAACCACCGCTAATTAGAGCATTTACTTAGTAAAAAATTATGATCGAAACAGTTTCAACGGCAGCGATGCCATCTGAACAGGAAACAAACGCGGCTTCTAGGGGCTTCCAGACAGTCAAAACCATAGCAACATTAGTTTTGCTGCTATTGGTACTGCCCCTGAATCTCGCTTTAACTGCGATCGCCCTACTGAGATCCCTCATCCTCAAACCGTTTCAGTCAAGAACGATCGCGGAATCTCCCCAAACGATTTTGGTCGGCGGCGGCAAAAGAACCAAAGCATTACAGCTAGCGAGATCCTTCCATAAAGCCGGTCATCGGGTAATTTTGGTAGAAACCCACAAATACTGGCTGACAGGTCATCGCTACTCTTGGGCAGTCGATCGCTTTTACACAGTACCAAATCCCCAGGAAGATGAATACGCTCACGCACTCTTAAAAATTGTCCAACAAGAGAAAGTTGATGTTTTCGTTCCCGTCAGCAGTGCAGGCGGCAGTTACTACGATGCCAAAGCCAAAAGCGTACTTTCTCCTCACTGTACGGTAATGCAGCTAGATGTCGAAACTCTGCAACGTTTGGATGATAAATATGAGTTGGCAAAAGCCGCCGAAGCGTTGGGGCTGCGAGTTCCGAAGTCCTACCGCATTACTAACCCCCAGCAAGTAATCGATTTTGATTTTAGTGATGCACAGCGTCCATATATTCTCAAAAGTATTCCCTACGATTCTATTCGCAGGTTAGACCTGACGAAGTTACCCTGCCAAACCCCAGCAGAAACAGCCGCTTTTGTGAAATCTTTACCAATTTCCGAGAGTAAACCTTGGATTATGCAAGAGTATATTCCCGGACAAGAATACTGCACTCACAGTACAGTTCGCGACGGTCATCTTCAGTTGCACTGTTGTTGCAAATCGTCGGCGTTTCAGATAAATTACGAGCATATCGATCGCCCGGATATTGAAAATTGGATTCGTCTTTTTGCCAAGAGTCTCAATCTGACAGGACAAGTTTCCTTTGATTTCATGGAGGCGGCGGATGATGGAGAGATTTACGCGATCGAATGCAACCCGCGCACCCATTCAGCCATCACGGTGTTTCACGACCATCCCGATGTGGCAAAAGCTTATTTGGAACCCGACCCTTTACCGCAGACAGTGCAGCCTTTGGCATCCAGTCGCCCGACTTACTGGATTTACCATGAAATTTGGCGGTTGGTGACTCATTTGCGATCGCCAAAGCTAGTTTATGAGCGGTTACAAATAATCGCCCAAGGCAAAGATGCCATCTTCGAGTGGGACGATCCGCTGCCGTTTTTGATGGTGCATCATTGGCACATTCCCTTGTTGTTATGGGCAGATTTAAAGAAGACGAACGAGTGGATTCGGATTGATTTTAATATTGGCGAACTTGTGGAAATAGGGGGAGAGTGAGTATGTCAGTATTACGGGTTTTGCATTTAGCCGGATCGGCAGTTAGCGATTTTTACTGCGATCGATCGGGGTTAATGAGTCGCCTCGGACTAGCGATTGATAGCCCTTATATCACATCAGATAGGCTCTAGTTGACGATCCGCGCGTAGAGCAAGTGTTACTGCCGCCCAGAGATGGATTCACTTTAATTAGGCGCGTTTAGCTGAAACAGCAGAAGCCCCGCGCTCTACCTGTACAAGGAGTGAGCGACGGGATGAATGCGCGTGAGCCGCCGATTGCACCCGCGCACAAGGCGCTCTCGTCACAGCCAGCGGGAGATGCGCGGGTGTATGAGAAGGCGAACAAAATCCCTTCATTGGTCTGTGTATCTGTATTATCATATGTCTGCCGTTTGTGATAAAAGCATGGTGTTAAAAGCAGTCAAAGTCAGAATCTATCCTACCCAAGAACAGCAGAGTCATTTGGCAGGGGCTTTTGGCTGTGTTCGATGGGTGTGGAATCAATCTCTGGCTACCATGTCCCAAACCTATAAGGAGACTGGGAAAGGTATATCGGCTTTGACGATGAAGAAACAGATTCCAGTATGGAAGACCGAGCATGAATGGCTCAAAGAGTGTTATTCGCAATGCCTCCAGTCCTCTGTACTTAATCTGTCCCAAGCTTTTATCAATTTCTTTGATGGCCGAACAGGATATCCGACCTTCAAGAAACGTCAAGGTAGACAATCAATGCAGTACCCTCAGAACGTTAAAGTTCTGAGCGATACTGAGATTAAATTCCCTGGTAATCTTGGAGTGGTTGAGGCTAAAATTCATCGCGCTCTTGTTGGTAAATTAAGGACTGTGACGGTATCTAGAATGCCTGATGGTCGTTATTACGCCTCGCTACTGATGGATGATGGTATTGAAAACCCAGTCGCTAAGGGCGATGGTAGAGCCATTGATATTGACCTCGGTTTACTTGACTTTGTAGTTACATCTGATGGATCGAAATACCAGAACCCTCGACATTTGAAGAAGCACGAACGTAACCTAAAACGCAAACAGCGTAAGTTATCCAGGAAAAAGGATCAAACTACCAACAGACGACGAAAGGCTAAACTAGCTGTAGCCAAAGTCCACGCAAAAATAGCTAGAGTCCGGGTCGATTTCCGACACAAACTATCCCGTAAGATAGTTAACGAAAACCAAGTGATTGTGGTCGAGAATCTGGAAGTAAAGAACATGGTCAAAAATCACAATCTAGCTAAGTCTATCAGTGATTCTGGCTGGGGAATGTTCTGCACCATGCTTAAATATAAGGCAGAAGCAGAAGGCAAGGTCTATCTAGAAGTAGGTCGATTTTTTCCATCATCTCACCTGTGTTCTAACACTTTACTGTCGCTGCCAAAAATGGATCTATCGGTGCGTGAATTGGACTGTGCCCACTGTGGCAATCGACACGACAGAGACATTAACGCGGCAATCAATATTAAAAATGAAGGCTTACGGTTATTGACGTTGGGAACCAGCGTTACTGCCAAGGGAGGCAATGTAAGACCAAAGCGATATGGGCAAAAATCCACTGTCGCCGAGGCTGTTGCCCTTGAACTTGGAAGCCCACACTCTACCCGCTTCGGGTGAGTGTTGGGTCGTTCACAGCGTGTTCTCTTGCCCCGGAGATTCCCTTAATCAGGCGGGCTAGGAGCGGTCAAAGTCCTCATGCGGATTTAGCCGGATCAGATCGGTGCAACCGGATGCGATATAATTCATCTGCGTTAATCAGTGTTTATCTGCCTGTATCTGCGGTTTAAAAAAGAGAATTTTGCAACCGCAGATGACAATGGATGGACGCTGATTCACGCAGATGAACACAAGAAAGATATGAATAATTCCGAGGCTAACAGATTTGATATTACGTTTAATTAGAGTGTCTACTTACTAGAAAATTATGATCGAAACAGTTTCTGTGGCAGCGATGCCATCTGAACAGCAAACAAGCGCGGCTTCTAGGCGCTTCCAGACAGCAGTGAAAACCATAGCAACATTAGTTTTGCTGCTATTGGTACTGCCCCTGAATCTCGCTTTAACTGCGCTCGCCCTACTGAGATCCATCATCATCAAACCGTTTCAGTCAAGAACGATCGCGGAATCTCCCCAAACGATTTTGATCGGCGGCGGCAAGATGACCAAAGCATTACAGCTAGCGAGATCCTTCCATAAGGCCGGTCATCGGGTAATTTTGGTTGAAACCCACGAATACAGGCTGATTGGTAATCGATTCTCTTGGGCAGTCGATCGCTTTTACACAGTACCAAATCTCCAGGCAGAGGAATACCCTCAAGCACTCTTAAAAATTGTCCAAAAAGAGGGAGTTAATGTTTACGTTCCCGTCAGCAGCCCAGAGGGCAGTTACTACGATGCTAAAGCCAAAAAGGTACTTTCTCCTCACTGTACGGTAATGCACGTAGATTTTGAAACTCTGCAACGTTTGGATGATAAGTATGAGTTGGCCACCGCCGCCGAAGCGTTGGGGCTGCGAGTTCCGAAGTCCTACCGCATTACTAATCCCCAACAAGTAATCGATTTTGATTTTAGTGACGCACAGCGTCCATATATTATCAAAAGTATTCCCTACGATTGTGTCCACAGGTTTGATCTCACTAAGTTACCCTGCGCGACCCCAGCAGAAACAGCCGCTTTTGTCAACTCATTACCAATTTCCGAGAGTAAACCTTGGATTATGCAAGAGTATATTCCAGGGCAAGAATACTGCACTCACAGTACCGTCCGTAACGGTCATCTTCAGTTGCACTGTTGCTGCAAATCGTCGGCGTTTCAACTGAATTACCAGAATGTCGATCGCCCGGATATCGAAAATTGGATTCGTCATTTTGCTAAGAGTCTCAATCTGACAGGACAAGTTTCTTTTGATTTCATTGAAGCGGCGGATGATGGAGAGATTTACGCGATCGAATGCAACCCGCGCACCCATACAGCCATCACGATGTTTTACAACCATCCCGATGTGGCAAAAGCTTATTTGGAACCTAACCCTTTACCGCAGACAGTGCAGCCTTTGGCATCTAGTCGCCCGACTTACTGGATTTACCAGGAAATTTGGCGGTTGGTGACTCATTTGCGATCGCCAAAGCTAGTTTATGAGCGGTTACAAATTATCGCCCAAGGCAAAGATGCCATCTTCGAGTGGGACGATCCGATACCGTTTTTGATGGTGCATCATTGGCAAATTCCCTTGTTGTTATGGGAAAATTTGCGTCACCCAAAAGAGTGGATTAAAATTTATTTTCATAGTGGAATAATTCTGTAAATAGGGAAAAATTGACTATGTCAGTATTACGGGTTTTGCATTTAGTCGGCTCGGCAGTTAGCGATTTTTACTGTTATATATCGCGGGTTTATGCAGAAGATTGTCTGAAAAATGCTGCTACTTCAGCACTTTATGAAAGTCATATTGCCTATGTTTCTACCGATGGCAAATGGTATTTTCCCACCTCTCTCGATCCGAGTGCGATCGCGGCCGCTAATCCCATGTCTCTAGCGGGCGCAGTACAGGTGCTGGCAGATATGCAGATAGACGTGATGGTGCCCCAGATGTATTGTCTCCCCGGCATGACTCAATACCGAGCCTTGTTCGAGCTGCTGAATATTCCTTACCTGGGTAATACCTCTGAGGTGATGGCCCTGACTGCTGACAAGGCGAAGACTAGGGTAGTAGTAGCGGCCGCTGGGGTAAGTGTGCCGCAGGGAGAAGTTCTCCGCGCGGGCGATCGACCTTCTATTGATTTCCCGGTGGTGATCAAGCCAGTGAATGCGGATAATTCTCTGGGAGTTACCTTAGTTAAAACTGCTGCTGACTATGATGCGGCTTTGGAGACAGCATTGAGTCATTCAGAGGAAGTGCTAGTAGAAAAATTCATTGAAGTGGGTAGAGAAGTTCGCTGTGGGATTATTGTCGAAGCTGGCGAGCTAGTCTGCTTGCCGCTGGAAGAGTATGTTCTCGATCGTGATACGAAGCCGATTCGGAATTATGATGAGAAATTTAAACCAAAGGACGATGGCAACTTGAGCTTGACTTCTAAGCAGAGTCCCAAGTCGTGGATAGTTGACACCAGCGATCCGATTACCGAGAGAGTTTGGGATCAGGCCAGAAAATGCCACATCGCTTTGGGCTGTCGTCACTACAGTTTATTTGATTTTCGCATCGACCCCGATGGACAACCTTGGTTCTTAGAAGCGGGGCTGTACTGTTCTTTTACTCCAAAAAGTGTGCTTGTAAATATGACCAAAGCATCAGGAGTTTCTGTGGATACTTTTTTTGACAGTATGTTGCAAAAGGCCTTGCAGAGATGACTCAGGCTGAGTTTGCGATCTGAGTAGCTAAAACATCACAAAATTTGTGAAATAATGATCGTATCAAGAACTTCTGTGGATACTTTTAGATTCAGTCGATCGGCGCGATCGGTATTTTGACATTGTGGGCACAATTTTATAGCAAACTTCACTTCCTATGTCAAGAATTTTCGGTATTTTACCGAAAAGACTTGTGCCATCTTTTAGCTTTCCGCATACTAATCACCAGACAGAGGAAACCACAACATGATCCAAACCATATCGAAAACAATCACGTTTGATGAGTTCGTTGCTTGGTATCCAGAGAACTCTGTCCATAAGTACGAACTACACAATGGAGTAATTGTTGAAATGCCTTTAGGAACCGGCGACCGTTCGGAAGTTACGGGTTTTATCTCCGGTGAAATCAATTTTGAAATCAGGCGACTGCAATTGCCTTACTCAATTCCAGGTGACTGCTTGCTCAAGCTTTCCCGTAACGACTCAGGCTACCAACCAGACGTAATAATTCTAGACAGAACCGCACTTGCAAGCGAACCACGCTGGAAAAAAGAATCCGTAATCACGATGGGCTCTTCAGTGCGACTGGCTGTAGAGGTTGTCAGTACGAACTGGCAAGATGATTACCTGGTTAAAGTAGCTGATTATGAAAGATTGGGTATCCCGGAATATTGGGTTGTGGATTATGCTGCTTTGGGTGGCAGACGCTTCATTGGCAATCCGAAACAACCTACTATCTCGGTTTACCAGTTGGTTGACGGGGAATATCAAATCAGCCAGTTTCGGGGAGATGAAACAGTTGAGTCGCTGGCGTTCCCAGAATTAAGCTTAACAGCCGAGCAGATTTTTCGAGCCGGCCTGCCTCTAACCGAGCCGAACTAGAGTGAATGTGGCGATCGATTATCAACAGCATATCAAATGGGGTACAAAACAACCCCAATTTTTTAACCAATCTGCGTTTTGTACAAAGTGGTGTTTTGTCGGGATGAAACTCTATCAGCTACAGTTTAATTTGTCAAGGATTACAGGCAACGTTGCCTGTAATCCTTGTGTCATATTCTAGCTTTCCGCATACTAATCACCAGACAGAGGAAACCGCAACATGATCCAAACCATATCGAAAACAATCACATTTGATGAGTTCGTTGCTTGGTATCCAGAGAACTCTGTCCATAAGTACGAACTACACAATGGAGTAATTGTTGAAATGCCTTTAGGAACCAGCCGCCATTCCCGCGTTATAGGTTTAACCAGGGACGAAATCATCGCAGAAATCAGGCGACTGAAATTGCCTTGCTTTATCCCCGGCCACTACCTGCTCAAACCCATCCGCAACGAGGCGGGCTACCTGCCAGACGTAGTTGTCCTAGACGAAGCAGCTCTCGCAAAAGAACCGCGCTGGGATAGGGAAACCATCATCACGATGGGTTCTTCGGTGCGGTTGGCTGTAGAGGTAGTCAGTACGAACTGGCGGGATGATTATTTTCTCAAAGCTTCCGACTATGAAGAAATGGGTATCCCCGAATACTGGATTGTCGATTATTTAGGTTTGGGCGGCCGCAAGTTTATCGGTAATCCCAAACAACCAACAATTTCGGTTTATCAGCTAGTAGATGAGGAGTATCAGGTCAAACAGTTTAGGGGAAACGAGAGGATTGAGTCGTTGGCTTTTCCCGAATTGAAATTAACGGCCGAACAGATTTTTCGGGCTGGCTTGCCGAACTAGCGAGTCGAAATTATGCAAAGGTCGATCCACACAAGCTTGCAATTTATCAAATTGTGTGATATCATGAAACGTTCTCTAAAATAGCGCAACACTAACTATTACTGCATGGCAACGAAGCCAACGATCGCATTTACCCACCTCGGCTGCGAAAAAAATCGCATCGATACCGAACACATGATCGGCTTGCTGGCTCAAGCGGGCTATCAAGTAGATTCTAATGAAGAATTAGCCGATTATGTTGTAGTCAATACTTGCAGTTTTATCCAAGCGGCGCGAGAAGAGTCAGTCCGCACCTTGGTAGAATTGGCAGAAGCTAATAAAAAAGTAGTCATCACCGGCTGCATGGCACAGCATTTTCAGCAGGAATTGCTGGACGAATTGCCGGAAGCAGTGGCAATTGTAGGCACGGGCGACTATCATAAAATCGTCAATGTTATGCAGCAGGTGGAAAAGGGCGATCGAGTTTCCCTCGTCTCTAGTGAACCTACTTACATCGCTGACGAAACTACTCCCCGCTACCGCACGACATCGGAAGGTGTGGCTTATCTGCGAATAGCAGAAGGCTGCGACTACCGCTGTGCATTTTGCATTATCCCGCACTTGCGCGGAAATCAAAGATCGCGGACGATCGAGTCTATCGTCGCCGAAGCTAAGCAATTAGCCTCCGAAGGGGTAAAGGAAATTATCTTAATTTCTCAAATTACCACCAATTACGGCAAAGATATTTATGGCGAACCGAAACTAGCCGAACTACTGCGCGCTTTGGGTGAAGTAGATGTACCTTGGATTAGGATGCACTATGCCTATCCTACAGGTTTGACTCCGCAAGTTGTCGCAGCAATCCGCGAAACGCCCAACGTTTTGCCGTATTTGGATTTACCCCTGCAACACTCGCACCCGGAAATTCTGCGGGCAATGAATCGGCCTTTTCAAGCTGGGATCAATGATGCTATAGTCGATCGGCTCAAGGCAGCACTTCCCGGCGCCGTGATGCGGACAACTTTTATTGTCGGCTTCCCCGGCGAAACCGACGAACACGCAGCACACTTGCTGGAATTTGTCAAGCGCCACGAATTCGATCACGTAGGAGTTTTTGTATTTTCGCCAGAAGAAGGAACCCCAGCCTTTAGCTTGCCCCAGCAAATACCTGCAGAAATAATGGAAATGCGGCGCAATTCGGTAATGGCGGCACAACAACCTATATCATTGAAGAAGAATCAAGAGTCTGTCGGTCAGGTAGTTGATGTCCTGATAGAACAAGAACAACCAGAGACAGGCGATTTGATTGGTAGATCCGCTCGGTTTTCCCCAGAAGTAGATGGACTGGTCTATGTGACAGGAGAAGCGCGACTGGGATCGATCGCCAGCGTGAAAATTACTGGTGCAGATGTCTACGACCTCTACGGTCAAGTCGATTTTAGATTTTAGATTTTAGATTTTAGATTGACTGCACAGACCGATCTGGGAGCTCGATCTTTTGTCTAAAATTGTGGGATCGACCCTCATGAGTTGACGTGGCACTGTATCCGGTGCTGGGCAGGGTCAAGTTTAAGTGTTGCTGGAACTGTCGCCTGAGACGGTGTGGCGAACAAAAACCGGACACCCGCCAAAAATGATTAGCGGATTGTGCAGCAAAAGTAACGGTTTGTACAATATTGTGCAAAGATAGGTAGCAAAGGGTTATAAACCTTTATTAGCCTCTGGCTGCAATCGACCCTCCCCGTCGGGGTGCGGTAATCTCTACAGAACATCGGAAAATTTTAACGAATTTAATGTTTTGTTTCTGAATGTAAAGAGTTATGATGATAACAAGCCAGAAATAAGCGGGGATAATTTGAGATTGCTTCGCCGTCCGCCCTACACCACAACGGTATCCCGAAAGAGTGTTGAGATGGATAGGCGGTAACGGTAGCCCAAAACGGAATACAAGCCTCCGGCTTAAGTCGTGGAGAGATAAAAATTTTAGAGGAAAGTTAAAGCTCTCTGATTCATCTGGGGAGTAAATCTAAAATCTAAAATCTAAAATCTAAAATCGACTGACGGTCGCCCCATCCCCTGCTCAATCCCGCAGGCGACGGATTGCGGGATAGCGCCTGAACCAAACAACCTGTTACTACATGAGTAGTGAAGTGGGGCTGGTCATGATCCTCACTATAAAATGCCTAAGAGGGAAAGCTTGCAAGTACCTCAAAGGAAGTCCAATGTCCTGTTTTAAGAATGTTGGAAGCCTATAACCCGACTCCTGGCGGTTGGTATCGGTGATGTCACAAAATCAAAGACGGCTGTCGAATTGGTAAATTTAGTCACCATCGACGGAGCTGCCCTATACTCGATTGCTATTTAAGAAGGTGCGCGCAGGCGCAGCACCATAAAGAACTCTTATGAGTTCCTGCCGCCGAGCAGAAATCCGCATCCGAGTTGGGCAACTTAGAAGGCTAAGACTCGTTATTAGGAGCATTAATGAATTTATTGTTTGAAGGCTTAGGTCTTTCGGAAGAACTCGTTCTCCATCTGGAAACACTAGGCTTTACAGAACCTACTCCCATCCAAGTACAAGCAATTCCGCACCTGTTAGCAGGTCGCGACGTTGTGGGTCAAGCCCAAACAGGGACAGGCAAAACGGCAGCATTCTCGTTGCCCATCTTGGAGCGGATTGATTTAGATGTGACTGCGGTGCAAGCACTGGTGCTGACGCCGACTCGCGAATTGGCGATGCAAGTAACTGAAGCCATTCGCGATTTGAGCGGCATCAGCAACGACGGCCCGGTAAAAGTGGGTCGCTCTCTGCAAGTTCTAACCGTGTACGGCGGTCAATCGATCGATCGTCAAATGCAGCGTTTGAAGCGCGGCGTGCACGTAGTTGTCGGTACACCCGGACGCATATTGGATATGCTCAGCCGCGGCAGCCTGAAACTAGACAAGGTACAATGGCTGGTTTTGGATGAAGCTGACGAAATGCTGAGCATGGGCTTTATTCAAGATGTGGAAAAAATCTTGGATGCTGCACCAAAAGAACGTCAAACGGCATTTTTCTCGGCGACGATGGAACCTTCCATTCGGAAATTGGTGGCGCGGCATCTGCGTAACCCCGTCAACGTCACCGTAGAACAGCCAAAAGCAACGCCAAAGCGCATCAGCCAAGGCGTGTACATGATTCCCCGTGGCTGGTCGAAGGCAAGAGCCCTACAGCCAATTTTAGAAATGGAAGACCCGGAATCTGCACTGATTTTTGTGCGGACTCGGCAGTCGGCTGCAGAACTCACCAGCCAACTGCAAGCAGCCGGTCACAGCGTTGACGAGTATCACGGTAATTTGAATCAGGCACAGCGGGAACGCTTGCTGCATCGGTTCCGCCAATGTCAGGTGCGCTGGGTAGTGGCGACTGATATTGCGGCGCGGGGTTTGGACGTGGATCACTTGACTCACGTGATTAACTACGATTTGCCCGACAGTGTGGAAAGCTACGTTCACCGGATCGGACGCACGGGCAGGGCCGGTCGCGAAGGAACGGCGATTACGCTGATTCAACCGGTCGATCGCCGCAAACTGCGCTTGATTGAACGCCACGTGCGATCGAGCTTGACGGTGCGAAACATTCCGACACGGGCGCAAATTGAAGCTCGTCAGTTGGAAAAGATGCAAGGTAAAGTTCGCGAAGCTTTGGCTGGCGAACGGATGGCATCTTTCTTGCCTCTGGTGTCTCAGTTATGCGAGGAGTACGACTCCCACGCGATCGCCGCTGCTGCTTTGCAAATGGCTTTCGATCAAAGCCGTCCTGCTTGGATGGGCGCGGATTACGCTCAACAAGAAGATCCCCCGATTGGTGGAGAAAACAGCGTCAAGCCTATCTTGATCAAAAAGCGGGCTAAGACTGGTGAGGCGACTTTTTCTGGAGCACCGAGTGCTCCTGTTCCCCAGAACCGCTAATTGGTAGGGTGCACAATGTGCACCTTATTTATAATTTTTGTAGAGATGCGATCGATCGCACCTCTACTTTTTTTTATGGGTAATATCAAATCCGTTGAGATCGGAATTATTCATCTCTCTCTTCTCTTCCTCTGTGCCCTCTGCGCTCTCTGCGGTTTAATTATTCCAAAACAACATAAGTCAATATGCAAGTTAGCGATCGGACAATTGCTGTAAATAATTCTACACTGATAACGTTAATTGATGAATTGGGTACTGAATGTTAAAATGCGATTGCTTTAATTGATCGGCTTCAGTTACCTGATTTGAGCGATCGACAAAAAGCTGAAATTCTAGCAGAGTTCCTTCCTCTCTGCAATCCATCTCAACGTTCACTGCGGAGAGGATTTTCAGACACTAATTGCTGAGGAAATGACAAAATTGTCGGATGATGATGAAGAGGATTAAGGAGACGCACGCGCGTACATGAGGAAAAAGCCCTCCAGTCAACTCACTGAAAGGCTAAAAATCTTCAGAAATAAGGAATAAAGTCCTTATTACAAACTTGTCAACCTGGACTTTTGCACTGTTGTTTAATATTTCAGTTTAGCTGCGTGCTCACAATAATCTTTTGCACGCGATCGCCCTTAATTTCCACAATCAAATTAGAAGCCTTTTGGTCATTGCTGTAAGTCAACCGAGTCACTCCACCCTGCACTGATTGCGACCCATAACCGTAAGTTTTAACTACTTTTTTGCTGTTATCTCCTAGCTTCACACCATCGATTGTCAGAAACTTGGGATTGGTAGTAGAAACTAAATAAACTTTGCCCTCCCATGCTGCTACCGTCAATCCTGAGTAGGTTAGCGTGCGAATCTTGCCGCCGATGCCAGGCCCAGCAGCTTTAGTTTCGTCGCGCTGCGGTTTTCCTAACTTGCGTTTTGCCTCTTCTACAGACATCCCCAAGCGAACGCCGCCAATTCCCAGGCGCGAATAGTTCAGCGCTGCCGGCTTTTGTGTCGCGCTGAGCATTCTTTCTAGAGTCGCCACAGTTTGATTCATAGCAGGAACAGGGCGAACTAAAGCAGCAAATCCTAAGCTCGAAATCGCGAGATTCATCATGATGCCAGCGACGGCTGTTGTCACAAACATTTTTACCATTTTTTTATAGCTTTATTTGGCAATGTATTCGCGCGATCGCCCGTTAGATCCGGATCTATACTAATAGGACTTAGACAAACATTCCTGGGCGCACGGCAATCCTCTGAAACCGAATTTTTTTACCAAAACTACACAATGAAACCCGGTTTTTACCATAAATCTTAGGTTTAACAGTGAGGTATTCAGCAAGAAACCAGGTTTCTAGCGCAACTTAGGTAAGTCCTGACTAATATTTTTTAAGCTTTGAAAACCGCCAATTTCGGGCGAACCGAATGTGCTCCCGCACAAGCTTGCGTCCGCCTGCTGGGACTGAAAGAAAGAATAAAGGAGGTAAATCAAGGGAAATTGCTGTGATATCCTAACAAAAGCCATATCTGCATAAAATAAGTAATTTAGATGACCGCAACAGATTCTACTAAGCACCAAAAATCCAAAGCCCTCAAACCGGGTAGCCGCCGCCCCGCTAAAGAACTGTGCAGCGAGTGCGGTTTGTGCGATACATATTACATCCATTATGTCAAGGAATCTTGTGCTTTCTTAACACAGCATATTGCAGAATTAGAAGCAGAGATTCACGGGCGATCGCGCAATCTCGATAATGCCGACGATTGGTATTTCGGAGTCAGTCAAAACATGATGGCGGCTCGCAAAAAAGAACCAATTGAGGGCGCTCAATGGACGGGGATCGTCAGCACAATCGCCATTGAGATGCTCGAAAAAGGAATTGTAGAAGGCGTTGTTTGCGTCCAAAATACCAAAGAAGACCGCTTTCAACCGATGCCGATAATTGCTAGAAATCGCGCAGAAATTCTGGCAGCAAAAGTCAACAAGCCCACTTTATCTCCCAACCTTTCAGTATTGGAACAAATAGAAAAATCTGGGATGAAGCGGCTGTTAGTAATTGGCGTCGGCTGTCAAATTCAAGCCTTGCGAACAGTCGAGAAAAAACTCGGTTTAGAAAAGCTCTACGTTTTGGGAACTCCCTGCGTGGATAATGTCAGCCGCGCAGGCTTGCAGAAATTCCTAGATACAACTAGCCGTTCTCCCGAAACAGTTGTATCTTATGAGTTTATGCAAGACTTTAACGTTCACTTCAAACACGAAGATGGTTCGGAAGAAAAAGTGCCGTTTTTCGGGCTGAATACTAAGGAATTGAAGGATGTTTTTGCTCCTTCTTGTTTGAGCTGTTTTGATTATGTGAATTCTTTAGCAGATTTAGTTGTGGGCTACATGGGCGCACCTTTTGGCTGGCAGTGGATTGTGGTGCGAAATGACACCGGGCAAGAGATGTTAGATTTGGTAACGGATCAGCTAAACACTCAGCCGGTGATGTCTAAGGGAAACCGAAAAGAAGCGGTTCAGCAAAGCATTCCGGCTTATGAAAAAGGAGTGACTTTGCCGATGTGGGCGGCGAAGTTAATGGGCGTGTTTATTGAGAGAATTGGGCCGAAGGGTTTGGAATATGCTCGGTTTTCGATTGATTCTCATTTCACTCGAAATTATCTGTACGTGAAGCGGAATTACCCGGAGAAATTGGAAGCTCATGTGCCGGAATATGCTAAGCGGATTGTGGGACAGTATAAGTTGCCTGAGTGAGGTGATTCAGGGAGTTTTTAATAGATGTTTTGCAGGGATATTATATTGCCCTCTGTCATTCAGTCCGGCAGGGGTTTAAACCCCTGCCTCAAAGCTTAAGTCCTTTGAAAAGGACTGAATCAATTATTGGTGGTGTTTGTGCAAGATGGCTTTAACTTTCAATTAGATATATAAGATTATGGCACTTATAGCTGCACAGAAATATATCAATTTACCAAGGGCGATCGCACTTACTGGTTGTGTGCTTCTAGCATTATCTGGAAATGGAGGGTCGGCGAAAGCAGCAGAAGTGCGATCGGGAAACACTAGACGAACATTTGCTGAATGGTGTCGCGAAAAAGATTCTTTGACTCCAGAAGCTAAACATACTGTTGATGTGCTGTTGAAGGAAGCAGGAACTACTGAGTGCGATGCGGCTAATCAGAAACTTTCGAGTCTCACCGCACTCTTCCTCTGGGGTAATCAAATCAGCGACATCAAACCTTTAGAATCTTTGAATAACTTGATTACACTCCACATTAGTAACAATCAAATCAGTGATATCAAACCGCTAGCATCTTTACCTAACCTGATTACACTCTCCGTCGGCAACAATCAAATTAGCGATATCAAACCGCTAGCATCCTTGACTAACCTAACTACTCTCCAACTCAACAACAATCAAATCAGCGACATCAAACCGCTGGCATCTTGGACTAACCTGACTTGGTTAGACATCAGCAACAATCAAATTATTGACATCAAACCGCTAGCATCCTTGACTAACCTGACTTGGTTAGACCTCAACAATAATAAAATCAGCGACATCAAACCATTGCTATCTTTGACTAAACTGGCTGCGATCGATCTCGAAAACAATCAAATCAATGACATCCAACCATTGCAATCCTTAACTAACCTGACTTGGTTACAACTCAGCGGAAATCCGATCGCCCCCAAAACTTGCCCTCTCAAACCAGAGTCTATCTGTAAGTGGGAAGCACAAGCTCAACCATAAAACTTTACAGTGACGAGCGATCGCACTTACAATATTTCAGTTACGAAGGATAAATTTGCTATTTATCAGAAAAACCCGATCGCCCTTATTGACTAAAAGCGATCGCACACCAACATCCTCCTACAAATCAGCAGCGTGCTGCTTCAATTCATCCAAAGAAACGTATTCCAAAGTCAGGGCGTGAGTCGCAGCCAAAACCACAGGCGGCGCACATCCAGCATCCATTGCTTCCTTCCAGCGAGAAGCGCACAAACACCAGCAATCCCCAGGCTTCAAACCGGGGAAATTAAATTCGGGAACCGGAGTGCTCAAATCATTTCCATTCGACTTAGTGAATTGCAAAAACTCTTCTGTCAGTTGAGCACAAACAGTGTGAACCCCAAAGTCGCCACCACCTGTATTGCATTTGCCGTCCCGATAATATCCTGTCATTGGCGAAGTGCAGCAAGTCTCTAACTTTCCGCCCAGTACATTTGTAGCTTCCGTCACCATCGCAACTCCTGAGTAAAACTCTTCGATCTAATTTTACACAACTCGTTGTTTATATATTTTTTTCCATCGCAAAGTTGATGAATTTTTGTCCTCTCCGTTCTACTTCTTGTTTTATAATCACCATAAATCCCTGGCTTTCAAAAAAAGGTCGCGCTGTAATGCTGGCTTCGGTAAATAACTTGTTAATTCCTAATTCTTGGGCTTTTGACTCAATTTGTTTTAAAATTAGCCTGCCGACTCCTTGCCTTTGAAAATGTTGATGACAGTAAAAGCGATCGATATGGCCGCTTGCTTCTAATTCCCCAAAACCTGCAATTTTCTCACCCTCTTCTGCTACGAAAGTAAATTTACTGCTTAAACTTTTAGTCCAACTTTCGATATCCATATCTGCTGGCGCCCAAGCATCTACTTGTGCTTGTGTGTAATCGCGGATGTTTACTTCGTGTACGGTGTCGTAAAAAAGTTTTACAATTTGTTGGGTATCACCGGTTTCGTAGGTTCGTACTCTCATAAATTATCTCACTGCGATCGCTTCTTTAATATTAATTTGGGATTTTTAACCGCTTCGGAACGCGGATGGATGTTGGCTTTTACCATTGTGTCTCATTTCTTGGAGGGCGATCGACCAAATTTTCTCTACCACGCCTTGACAAACTCTATTACTCTATGTTACAGAATTAGGACTGCGAATTAAATAACTTACAATTTTAATTGTTATTGTGGGATGGGCTCTTATAGCCCGTCATGAGTGGACGGGCGGGACGCCCATCCCACTTTCAAGAGTGGAAGTTATTTAATTCTCATTCCTTAGAAGCAAACCTCACTCGAATTAACACTACATTAATCCAGCAGCTTAACGAATAAGGCTTAAAACTTATGATAGAAATTGGGCCCGATCCAAACCGACCTTATCCTATGGCCGATCAGCGGCGCGTATGCTTCATCAAAAACTTTATTAAATCCCCCAACATTATCGTCGGCGATTACTCATATTACGACGATCCAATAGAACCAGAAAACTTTGAAAAAAATGTACTTTATAACTACGGAAACGACCGATTAATAATTGGCAAATTTTGTGCGGTCGCCACCAACGTCAAATTCATTATGAACGGTGCAAATCACAAACTAGACGGAATTTCAACTTATCCTTTTCCTGTTTTTGGAAATGGTTGGGAAACAGCCATGAATTTAGTAATGGAACTGCCAAGTAAAGGCGATACCTTCATTGGCAATGATGTTTGGATCGGCTATGAATCACTGATTATGCCCGGAGTCAAAATCGGCGACGGTGCAGTCATAGCCGCCAAATCCGTTGTAGTAAGAGACATTCCCCCTTACACCATTGTCGGTGGAAACCCCGCACATCCAATCAAACAGCGTTTTAGCGATGGTGAAGTTGCACAACTATTAGAAATTAGGTGGTGGGATTGGGAAATAGACAAGATTTCGCGCAATGTCAGTATAATTATGCAAAGCGATATTCAAGCACTTAGCAATGCTGAGTAAACTCTCAAATACAACGGTTTTTAATTAACCAAGTGGAGATTGGAAAATGTTAAAAATTGCCTACTTAATTTTCTGTATTCTAGGCACTGCTTTGCCCTACTCCCAGTTTGTCCCGTTTCTTTTAGAAGAAGGGTTGAATATTAACGCTTTCTTCAGTGAGTTGTTTGCCAATCAAATTTCCGGTTTTTTTGGCATGGATGTAATAGTGTCATCCCTGGTTTTTGGGACTTTTGTATTTAGCGAAGGTTCGCGTCTAAAAATGAAAAACTTGTGGATTTATATTGCCAGTAACTTACTGGTGGGTGTTTCCCTGGGTTTGCCTTTATTTCTCTTAATGCGGCAGCGCAAACTTGAAGAAACATCTTGAGAGTTTTGTAGTTGTTGGGTTTTGCTTTCGCTAACCCCAACCTACACAATCTGAAAACCCAACATCACCGTCAATCTGCGTGCATCTGCGGTTAAAAATCACAAACTTAGCTTCTGGCAAAAAATCTACTCTTTAATTCAAAACTCAGGGGGGGGACAGGAAACCGTTAATCAACCCCCCCTATCCTCCTAAGAGGCACCGCCCCTACAACTTACTTAGCCGGGCCCACAGCCTCGATCGCATCCTCCAGGGCGATCGATACATGAGTCCAATGAGTCCCCCCCTGACAAAAAGCCACGTAAGGCGGACGCAGAGGCCCGTCAGCCGAAAACTCCGACGTACTCCCATCAATAAAAGTACCCCCAGCCATCACTAACTGACTTTCATACCCGTGCATCGGAGCCGGCACCGGATCTAAATAGGAACCGACGGGGGAATTTTGCTGAACCGCGCGACAAAAAGCAATTAACTTATCAGCAGAACCGAATTCGATCGCCTGAATCACATCTCGTCTTCTAGCCAAAGGCATAGGATTCACTCGATAACCCAACTTATAAAAAACATAAGCCGTCAAATGATTTCCCTTCATCGCCTCGCCCACACAACCGGGAGCCATAAACAAACCCTGAAACAGCAACCGATTCAAATCAAAAGTTGCGCCGCCGCTGCTGCCAATTCCCGGCGCCGTCAAGCGACAAGTTGCCGCTTCTACCAAATCCGCCCGGCCGGCGACGTAACCTCCAGCAGGGACGATCGTACCCCCCGGATTTTTGATCAAAGAACCAGCCATCAGATCCGCACCCACAGCAGTAGGTTCGCAATCATCAACAAACTCCCCGTAACAATTATCAACAAAGCAAATTGTGTTAGGATTCTGATGTTTGACTATGGCGACGATTTTTTCAATCTCAGAAATAGACAAACTCGACCGCCAAGAATAGCCGCAAGAGCGCTGGATAAAAACCAGGCGAGTCTTTGCTGAAATAGTAGAGCTCAATGCCTGCCAATCCAAACTTCCTTCGCGAGTTAGAGGCAACTCACGGTAACTAATGCCAAACTCAAGCAGTGAACCTTGACCTTGCCCCCGCAAGCCGATCACTTCTTCTAAAGTATCGTAGGGAGAACCAGCCACTGCCAACATTTCGTCACCAGGACGCAGGATGCCAAAAAGAGCACAGGCGATCGCGTGAGTACCCGAAACAAACTGTACCCGGACAGCCGCGGCCTGGGCCCCTACCACTTCGGCAAACACCCCGTCCAAAGTCTCCCGACCCAAATCATCGTGGCCGTAACCCGTAACCCCTGCAAAATGGTGGACTCCAACCCGGTGGCTGCGAAAAGCTTTTAAGACTCGTTGAAGATTTTGCTTGACTGTAGTGTCAATACCAGAAAAAATCTGAAAGAGTCCCTGTTCTGCTTCCTGTAGCCGTGAAACGCTATTCATCTATACCTCGCTCACCCTTTGCGTGCGCGCTGTTCATTATGGCGTAGATGCGGCCCCTAGTTTGTAAACATAATATATTCATGACGATTGCAACTTCCAAAAAAACTTCTCCTGATTGGCCTGTCATAGGCTTTATGGCCTTTCTGCACATCGGTGCTTTATTTGCTTTGCTGCCGGGTAATTTTAGCTGGTCTGCGGTCGGGCTAGCAGTCTTCCTGCATTGGGTAACAGGTGGTTTAGGAATTACTCTCGGATATCACCGCCTCGTCACCCACCGCAGTTTTCAAACACCGAAATGGCTAGAGTATTTTCTAGTTATTTGCGGTACCCTTTCCTGTGAAGGTGGCCCGATCGACTGGGTAGGAATGCACCGGTTACACCACATACATTCCGACACCGAAACAGATCCCCACGATTCCAATCAAGGCTTTTGGTGGAGCCACATGGGTTGGATGCTCTCGGATCTCCCGATCAGAGTTGAAATCCCCCGCTTTACTAAAGACATCGGCGACGACCCAGTATACAAGTTTCTCCAAGCATATTTTATCCCCATCCAAGTCGTCTTCGGTGTGTTGCTTTATTTATTAGGCGGCTGGTCTTTCGTGGTTTGGGGCGTGTTTATGCGGATCGTGGTGGTGTTCCACTGCACTTGGCTGGTGAACAGCGCTACCCACAAATTCGGCTACCGCACCTACGAGTCGGGCGATCGCTCGACCAACTGCTGGTGGGTTGCCCTCCTTACCTACGGCGAAGGCTGGCACAACAACCACCACGCCTTTCAATACTCGGCTCGCCACGGTCTCCAATGGTGGGAAATCGACTTCACCTGGATGACAATTCAACTGCTGCAATGGCTGGGTTTGGCAACCAAAGTGAAATTAGCAGAAAAATAGCGATCGGCAATTAGTCATTGGTTGTCGGTCATCAGTTCTGGACTAATGCCTCGTGACCAATGCCTAATCCTGTTTTTGCGATCGGATACAGGTTGGGTTGAAGTAACCTCGCATCCTCTGGTGCGATCGACCCAACCAAAACCAGAATCAGTTATAATATAATAGGGAAGAAAAAATTTTGTTTGGCAGCCAAATTTTTAATTTTCAGAATACTACCGTAAATTTTTTTCAATTCTCATCCCAAATCTATCATTGATTCTTTATTAGTTTGGGCAAGAGTGCAGCAAAAAAGTTCACGGCTCAATCCAAACTATTATGTGTGAATCCCGGTCGGCATCTCATCAGAAATCAAAAAAAGAATGACAATAGCAACGCAAGAAAAACTCCAATACAATTGGAAGCACGTTATTAGTTTAGCAGGACTTCATATCGGCGCTTTGTTCGCCCTGCTACCAAGTAACTTCAATTGGACAGCAGTTGGTTTAACAGTATTCATGCACTGGATAACCGGCGGTTTGGGAATAACTCTCGGATGGCATCGTCTGCTCACCCACCGCAGTTTTCAGACACCAAAATTCGTAGAATACTTTCTAGCATTTTGCGGAGCCCTTGCCTGTCAAGGAGGAATCATTGATTGGGTTGGACTGCACCGATTGCACCACACCCACTCTGACCAAAATGCGATCGACCCTCACAATGCCCAAAAAGGTTTTTGGTGGAGTCACCTCGGCTGGATGCTATATAAAGGTCCAGCTCACGCTGAAATTGCCCGCTGTACAAAAGACATTTCGAGCGATCCATTTTACCAATTTTTGCAAAATTACTTTCTCCCGATGCAAATCGTCTTTGGCGTCTTGCTTTACTTAGCAGCAGGCTGGCCGTTTGTAGTGTGGGTAATTTTTGTACGCTTAGTTTTGGTGTATCACTGCACCTGGTTTGTTAACAGCGCCACTCACAAATTTGGCTACCGCACCTACGAAACCAAGGATAGTTCTACTAACTGTTGGTGGGTGGCTGTCCTGACATACGGCGAAGGCTGGCACAACAACCACCATGCTTTTCAATACTCTGCGCGTCACGGGATGGAATGGTGGGAAATTGACTTCACTTGGATGACAATTCAAGTTTTGGAAGCACTAGGTTTGGCTACTAAGGTGAAATTACCAGCCAAGTAGCAGTATGGGGCATGGGGCATTGGGCATTGGTAACAACTCACAAATAACCAACTGCCAACTGCCAACTGCCTAATGAGTCCGTTTTTGCTCGCCCCGGCCGCGCAAATATTCCGCTAAAAACGCCAATCCTCCCGAACCTACTATCAACAGCACGCTCAAAGCATTAATATCCGGTTTTACTCCTGTCCGAATTCGGCTAAAAATTTCCATCGGCAGAGTTGTAGTCCCGCTACCTGCAGTAAAACTCGCAATCAAAAAATCGTCCATGCTGAGGACAAAAGACAAGAGACAACCTGAAACAATTCCGGGTATTAATTGAGGGAGCAAAACCTGAATAAAAGCTTCAACCGGCGTTGCACCCAAATCCAAGGCAGCCTCTTCTAAATACGGGTTTAAATCGGCCAATCTAGTAGAAACAGCTAGGGCGATGTAAGCCAGACAAAACACAACGTGAGCGGCGACAATCGTCCACAAACTCAGAGGAATAGCTAGCGCCGCTAAAAATACCAGAGTAGCAACTGCGGTAGCAATATCTGGAATAATAATCGGCAAGTAGGAGACTCCCTGATATAAACTCTTGCCAGGAAAGCGGTAGCGGGCTAAACCAACGGCCATCAAAGTGCCGAGTACCGCAGAGATTGCCACTGCACAAACAGCCACTGTTAAACTGTTTCTCAGGGCAATTAAAATCCGCGTATCGCTAAATAATTTAACGTACCAATCTAAGGTAAATCCTTCCCACCCGGCACTAAAACGCGATTTGTTAAAGCTGTAAAAGGTGAGTACCAGGATGGGCAGGTACATATAAAAAAACATCACAGCGGCAAATATCACCTGCCAAGAAATCTTAAATTTAGGTTTTAAGTACATATCGGCTTGTATTTCCTCCTGTGGATTTTCGGCGGTATTTTCCATGTCTCGGTAATCGGTAATTGATAATTGGTAATTGGTTGTTGTCAGTTGTTATTTGTGAGTAGCTACGAATAAGGAGTAACTAATGACTAATGACTCATGACTAATGACTTCTTTAAATGGCATTACGATCGCCATATTTGAGCAAAAGGGCAATTCCGATACTTACTGCAAAAATCAATACCATACTCAGAGCCGAACCCAGCCCCCAATTTTGAGTCGCCCCCAAAAACTGATTGTAAATCAAACGAGCCGCCGTCATGCTCGAAGCTCCACCGAGCAACTCCGGATCGACAAAATCGCCCAAACAGCTAATAAATACTAGCAAAGAACCCGCAGCAATTCCGGGCATCGTCTGAGGTACTGTCACTTTCCAGAAAGTTTCCACTGGATTGGCGCCCAAATCCTGAGATGCTTCTAGCAACCTGCGGTCTAACTTTTCCAAAGATGCGTAGAGAATTGTCACGATATAAGGCAAATAACTGTAAGCCATGCCGATTAGAACTGCGGAACTTTGATTGAGCAATTCCAGAGGAGGAATGCCTAGAAGTGCCAGCAGCGAGTTGAGAACCCCCGTAGGACGCAGAATTGTAATCCAAGCATACGATCGCAACAGCGAAGAAGTCCACAGCGGCAACACAAAGCCTAACAAAGTTAAATTCCGCCACTTTTTCGAGACATTGAGGGCGATCCAGTAAGCGACGGGAAATCCCAGCAGCAAACACAGAATAGTAGTCCCCGTTGCGAAAAAGAGCGATCGACCCATCACCTGCAAATTCAGCGGCTCAAACACTCGCAGGTAATTACCAATTCCCGAAGGATTCACCAAGTCTCCCGGCTTAATATTCGGCACCAAACTAAGCTGAAAAATCACCAAAGTTGGTATGACTAATAATAAAAGCAGCAACAGGCCCGAAGGGCCCAGCAATGCCAGTGGCCCAGCCCACGCCGCCCACGGGGAAACAGTTTCAGCCTTCAAAGAAGAATTGGGAGGAATAGGAGGGGGAGTTCTAGTTGAAACAGCCATAAATAATAGTTTGGAGTTTTGAGTTTTGATTTGTAAATACCGTAGGGTGCGTCGCCATTTTACAATCTGCAAATCAAATCTAAAATCTGGCAGCGACGCACCATACCAGATGTCGTAAGGTGCGTCGCCATCCTACAATCTGCAAATCAAATCTAAAATCTGGCAGCGACGCACCATACCAGATGTCGTAAGGTGCGTCGCCATCCTACAATCTGCAAATCAAATCTAAAATCTGGCAGCGACGCACCATACCAGATACAAGGGGCGGGTGTCACCAACAACAATCTACCCTTAAAATAAATAATCTCCTAAACCCGCCCTCCACTCCACGGTAAATCGAAATCTACATGAAATTTATGCCCAAAATAAGATTAGCCGCTGGTTAATTGAGTCCAATAGCGATCGTACACGTCTATAAATTTTCCTACCGGAGCAACACCTTCGCAATTTTTCAAAGTTGCCTCCGAAGGGAAAAGAATTTCATTTTCGCGTACTTCCGGCGTCAGCAAACTAAAAGCATCTTCAGAAGGAGTTGAGAAACTGAGCCGTTCTACTAAAGAAGCAGCGACATCCGCTTGCAGCATAAAGTTAATCCACTTATAAGCTGCTTCTGGATTGGGAGCACCTTTAGGAATTACTAAAGTGTCAGTCCACAGAGAAGAACCGCTTTTTGGCACAACATAGCGCAATTTGTCATTATCTGGAATTACCTCATTAGCATCAGAAGAATAACACATAGCTACCTTCAAATCCCCCGTCAGCATTTGTGGCCGCCAAGCATCAGTGGTAAAAGATGCGATCGCCGGTTTGAGTTCAACCAACTTTTCATAAGCTTGTTTCACTTGCTCCGGGTTCGTAGAATTGAGAGAATAGCCCAACATCCGCAACGCAGCACCCATAACTTCTCGAACATCATTTGCCAGCGTCATTCGCCTTGCTAACTCCTGTTTGTGCTGCCACAAATAGTCCCAATCTTCAGGAGCTTCTTTGAGCTGTTCGCTGTTGTAAATTAAGCCTGTGGTTCCCCAACTCACAGGGACGCTGTAGCGGTTTCCTGGGTCATAGACGGGGTTTTGGAACTGTTTTTTTAGCCGATCGAGTCCGCCCAAAATCGAGTGGTCTAATTGGCTCAACAGCCCCAGTTCCGTCATCTGAATCACCATGTAGTCAGACGGGTAAATGACGCTGTAGGCGCGGGCGCCACCGGCTTGAACTCTCGCCAGCATCGCCTCATTGGAGTCAAATACGTCTGCAACCACGCGAATGCCTGTTTTTTCGGCAAAGCGATCGAGCAAAGCGTTATCGGTATAGCCTGCCCAAGTATAGATGAAAAGTTGGTCGGCAGAACCTTTGACGGGAGGAGCAGATTGTACGTCTGCAAGTCGCCAGCCGCAACTCGAAACAGCTAACCCTGAAATTGTCGCCGCCGAATTTTTTAGGAACTGACGGCGTGTAGAATTAGCCGGAAAAATCCTGGAAATTGGTAAGTTAGTCGGAGGCACAGTTCGATTTTAGATTTTAGATTTTAGATTTTAGATTTGGAGATTGAAGATTGAAGATTGGGGAATTGGTAATTAAGAATTGGGAATTGTCCTATGTTATTTGTTAGGAGAACCAACCACCAACAAATAATCAATGACTGATGACTGATGACTAATATCAACTACCAACTGCCAACTGACTAATTCCGATCGCTCAAAGCGAGACAATCAGTAGTTCCCCAATAAGCATAAATCGGCGTGTGCGGATCTGGGAAAGAGCCGCCTGTATTTGGCTGGCGCACCGTAATTTTATCGCCCGAAGCCAACTCAACGACGTAATGAACGTGCGTGCCCATGTACATAGTATTTTTGAGCCGCCCTTCAAAACAGTTGACCGACACTTCCGGCTGGTAGAGATTCAAATATACTTTTTCCGGTCGAACGCTGACCACAACCGAGTCGCCTGTGACACCATTCCACATATCCGACTGCTGAACGATTATTTTCAGATTGGCTGATGTGCGAACTGTGATAGTCGATCGGTCGATCGATTCTACCGTACCCGCAAACAAATTCGTATCCCCAATAAAATCCGCCACAAAAGCCGTCTGCGGACACTCATAAATTTCTTCAGGAGAGCCAATTTGCTCAATCCTGCCCTCGTGCATCACCGCAATCCGGTCAGACAGACTCATCGCCTCTTCTTGGTCGTGAGTCACCATCACAAAAGTCAAACCCAATTCTTGATGCAAATTCGACAGTTCCAACTGCATCTGCTTCCGCAACTTCAAATCCAGAGCACCCAGAGGTTCGTCCAGCAGCAAAACCGCCGGTCGATTTACCAGAGCTCTCGCCAAAGCCACCCGCTGCTGCTGGCCGCCCGACATTTGACCGGGAAACCTGTTGGCGAAAGATTCCATTTTCACCAATTGCAAAACTTCCCGTACCCGTTCTTCAATTTCTGCTTTCCCCAGCTTTTTGATCCGCAATCCAAAAGCGATATTGTCCCAGACATTCATGTGTCCGAACAAAGCATAGCTTTGAAACACAGTATTTACCGGACGGCGGTAAGCTGGAGTGTTGGTCATCGACTGGCCGCGAATCATTAATTCGCCAGCCGAGGGAGTCTCGAACCCAGCGATTAAGCGCAGCGTCGTAGTCTTGCCGCAGCCGCTAGGCCCGAGGATGCTAAAAAATTCTCCTTGGCGGATGTTGAGGTCTACTCCGCGGACTGCGGTTTCGCCGTTAAATACCTTAAATACCTTGCGGAGTTCAACGTCAAACGCTGTATCCGCTGCTGTCGTACCTTGGTTGAGTGCTGTCTGAAACATATTCGCCCTTTCCTGGGGGTAATGCACGCCACTTAAATACAGTTTAAGTTTAGACTTTTTTGTATTTTAGGTGAGGAATGTTGGATGTAACAGGTTTTGGGATTTGTTCTTTAAATTCTATCCCAGAGTGCACCATTGTCCGCAACAGGCAAGATGCCTGTTCCACAAAGAGTGAATTTTCTCGCTTCACAGGCCGAAAAGCCTGTTCATAAAAGCCTTATTGAGAATGGTGCAACATCGAGGAGCGACTGGGCATCTATTTATTCTCAGGACTTGGCGTGGGAGATGGTTTTTGCGGTTTCTCTGTTTTGGGTGCTTCTGCTTTTTTCCACTCTGACAAAGGTCGCTGGACGGCATTTTTAAAGTCAAAAGGCACTAGCAGCACGGGCAAATTTTGGGCGGAATTTTGAGGGGGCGCTTCCGGCGGATTGGCTTGAGCGTACAAGAAGCGGCCGCTAAAGTCTGTTTTGCCTAATACTAGGCGGTGAGTTTCCTGGTTGTCCAGTTTTACTGTGACTGTAGCTTGGGGTTGGTCGAGACCGAATTCTGGCAGTTGAGCAGCAGTAATATTAATCGTGCGATCGCTCTTTCCTGTTGCCAGCCTGTCTAGCAAAAAATCCACCGATGCTTGACTTGCGTGTGCTTGCACTGGCAATTTCATTTCCCAGCTAGACTTGCCTCCTTTTGTAGCATAAACTCGCTCAAATGTCAAGATGTTTTCGGGAGTTTTGACTGTAAAGAATTGTACGCGATCGGAGTTAAAAGCAAAAATTTTCTGTTTTTCTTCCTTAGCGGCTTCCTGTTTCGGAGACACTTGCATCTCGAACAAAGCAACCAACCCAGTCATGCTAAACGCGACGGCTATCAATACTAATGTATTTTTCTGCAATTTCATAATAACTGGGAATTGGGCATAGGGAATTGGGCATTGGCCCGCGCAGGGCATTGTTAATTGCTAATTGCTAATTTCTAGTAAATAACCAATGACTAATGACTAATGACTCTTCATCATCTTCTCTTCCACCAGATAGCGCCGCCAATTAAGAGTCCGAGTAAAGGCCAAATTAGCCAAGCTAACACCAGCAATCCTACTTGGAGGGCAGTCATGTTAATGCGGCGGTTGGTAGCTTTTTTCGGACTGATAGAAAAGCTTTGCTGGTCTGGTTTACTCAACCAACTGACTGAATTGAGAAACACGTCGCTATTGAGTTGTTGGTCAAACCAACCGTTAGTCACAAATTGAGATGTGCCAATTACTACCATTCGCGATGTTTTTCTAGGAGTTGAAGGCGCAGAAGGAGTTGCGGTTGGACTGGGAGATGCTGTGGGAGATGCTGTGGGAGATGCTGTGGGTGTTGGCGAATTCGTCGGTAATGCTGGAGGCGTTGCTTCTTGCGAGACAATCACCGAATAGCTGATTGGAGAAGCTGTTGGCGAAGTTGTCGGCGATGGTGAATCTGTCGGCGACGGTGAATCTGTCGGCGACGGTGAATCTGTCGGCGATGGGGAAGTTGTCGGCGATGGGGAAATTGTCGGGGAAGTTGTCGGCGACGGTGAATCTGTCGGCGACGGTGAATCTGTCGGCGATGCTTGGGGTGAAGGCGAGGGGGAAGTTGGTGTTGGTGAAGGTGAGGTCTTTAAGGGAGTGCTGTCAGTGGACGATCGAACTAAAGCTACACCTAATAATAGCGGGCCTTGTCGATCGGTCTTCTGATCGAACTCCAATTTCTTAGTCGTCAAATCGCTTTCCGCCCAACTTTCCTGACTCGTCCAAATCAGCGGTTTTGCCTCTATCCCTTCTACTGGCGAGGTTTCCAAAGCACGCGCAAACGGATAAAATGAAATGCCGGCACCAAAACTTTGAGTAATCGGATGTTCGCCGTAACGCCTGACTGTGGGAACCGTGGGGCCCAGGCCAAATCTTTGACCAGTGCCCGAAGCATCGATGGCCAAACGGGCGTCTAGTTTTACGCCCCATTCTTCCAGCAATTTGCCCAATCCCGTATCAATTGCCGGGTCTACCATTAACAATAAACTGCCGCCGCGATCGAGATAAGCTCTTAGTGCTTTAATTTCTGTATCGGAAAACGGTTTGTCCTGGCCGGGAACGATTAAAGCATCTGCATCTTCTGGCACTTCTTTGCGTTCGGTCAAATTCAGGGTTTGGACGTTGTAGTATTTATCTTTCAAAGCTTTTTCAGCTTGCTGAATTCCGCCTTGACCTTCCTGTAGCGGGCGGGCTCCTTTGCCTTGCAAAAAGTAAACTCTAGCAACGCGAGTGCTCAGGATTTCTTCTAAGCCATTGGTAAGTTTTATCTCTGAAAGACCTTGATTTGGGTCGCTACCAAAAGCGGTGCCACCTTTTTGCAGTACCTGTTTTCTGTCGCCGGATTGCAGGTAAACTTCTCCGATGCTAGTAATACTAAATTCCCGCGCTTTTCCAGGTTGGGTCTGCGGGTCAACAAACTCGAATTGGAACTTTTCGCCTCCCTCGCGTTTGTAGCTTTGCAGCAATTCTTTAATTTGGGGATTTTGGATGGGGTCAAATACCCAAACTTTGACTGTTTGTTGCAGGTTTCGCAGTATTTGTTGAGTCTGCGGCGCAAGGGTAAATTGTTGGCTTTCGGTTAAGTCGATGCGGACGGGATAGCGAACGGCTATGAAGTTAATTACTCCGAGTATCACAAAGACGGCGAGGGTAGCAATCAGGGCGTTGGTGCTGGCTTGGGTGGAACGCTGCCCCCAAAAGCTTTGTTCGTAACTCAAATATAGCAGCCAAAGGGCGATCGTCACTGCTCCGGCAATAACTAAACCGACTGTCAGCGGGTCCCATACTCCAGATACAACTGCTGCTGTTACACCCGCTGCGATGAGGAGGGGGCCCAGCAAAAAAACGTATTTCCAATTTGTTTTCCTAATTTTCATAATGTAAATATTGAGTGACAAAATTATGGTTGAAGGATGTTATTCTATATCGCATTAGCCTGCAACCATGCTGTTAAATCGGATGGCTTGTTGAAATCGATCGCGGCATCTCCTAGTTCTTCTAATTCCTGTATACCTAATTGACGGATGCTGTTTTCAGTTTCCGGTTGTATTGTGCCTAATCGCTTCACTAGCTGACGCAATATTAACGAGAGTTGAGCGGCTTTTGTCACCTGTTCTCTTGCTACATCTATGGCAATCTGCTGGTCTTGAATCCACAGTTCTTGCTTCTGCAATTCATTTAATTCTTCCTGAGTGAAGTTTGCCTCGCTGGCAATTCTAAAAGCTTTCTGAATTTCGGGAACTGCACTGAGTGTTTCTGGTACTGTCTCCAGAGTGCTGGTATTTTCTAGAAAGTAAATCCATCGATCTGCGGTTGTTTCTAATTCTGCTAATTCCTTGCTAAATTTTGGCAGTTCGATAAATACTAATTCTATTTGAGTATCTGGACACTCAAACTGTTGCTCTTTTTCTTGGAAAACAAACCGCGACATAAATTCCGGCTGATTTTCAAACATTTCAAAATCCGCAATTTTTAAGGAAATTACTGTTTTTAGTCTTTCGTAGCGTTCTTTTCCTGTTAATTGCTGGCTGTAACTTTTGGCAGCGTTGTACAAAACTCTGTTCCCAAAGGAAGGCACGTTTATCAGTTGAATTTCAACAAGGGCGATTCTGCCGCCGTTAATTGTGGCTTTGACATCTAGGTGTGTGTCTTGGGTTGCGAGAGTTTGAGGTTCTGGTTGGGAGTCGATTATTTCTAAGTCTTCGATGACGGGCTGTGCTTCATAAAGGATGGCGTTTAAAAAATTAATCAGGATGTCTTTGCTGTCGCTGGAACCGAATATTTTTTTAAACGCGAAGTCGATTTTTGGATTGATAAATCTCATTGTTTGAGGTGTTTTGTAGAAGGATTCACAGGGAAAAATAACCTGCAATTTGCTTTTTACTTGTCTTGACTTATGCACAAATAACCTGCTCTGTCTCTGTCTTGCCTAATGTTTTTAAGAACGCTGATATCGCAAGGCATCGATGGATTGGGCGGTCAGAAATACTCCTAAAATGATGTAACTGGCAAACATAATTAAACTGCTGCTGTCAAAAACTCCCTTGACAAGATTGGTGTAATTTGTTAGGAGCGACAAATGTCCTAATGCTGTTCCGAAGGGGCCACCGATACTGACGGCGACTGCATCGATCACCCAGAGAAATAATACTAGAGTGAAGGTGAGGATGGCTGATAAAATTGTGCTGTCGGTGAGGGAGGAAATAAACATTCCGAGGGACAATACTCCTGCTGCTAGTAAGATTAAGCCGCCGTGTCCTAGCAGAAGAACTCCGGGGGGTACGGGTGGGGTTGAGGAACTGAGGACGATCGCCTCGCAAAACAGCAGCGGCAGCAACATTGTGGTATAAAACGTTAAAACTCCCAGGAGTTTGCCGGTAGCAACTGCCCAGTTTGTTAAGGGCGATGTTGCTAATAGTTCTAAGGTGCCGCGTTTGCGTTCTTCTGCGTAAAGTCCCATTGAGAGTGCGGGCAGTACGAACAAGGAAAGGGAACCCATGATTCGCAGGAAGAGTTGCAGGAATTCGTAAGCAACGTCGATGGGAGGTTCGGTAATTCCCATTTGGTCTCGCTGGCCGATTTGGGGAATTAACCCGTCGGGGGCGAGGAGGATGGCTATTAAAAAGTAGCCGGTGATTAGCCAAAAGACTGCTGCGATGGCATAGGCTAATGGCGAGGCAAAATAGCTTTGTAGTTCTTTGCGGTAAATTGCGACAATATTACTAATCATTACTAACATTTAGGAATTGGGAATGGGTAATTGGGCATTGGTAATTGGTTCATTCTGAGTCGCCTGCGGGTGGTGTTTCACTGCTGTCGCTATCCTGTTCCTTTCTTTCTATTTGTCGCTTTTTGGTAACAGGTGGCTGTTCGGGCCGAGAATCGCTACTCGGTTGTGGCTTTTTTTTAATTTGCCGATTTTTTACAACTGGTTGGGATTCTGGTTGAGAAGGTTGGCTCGACTCTGGTGCATCTACAATCGGTTCAGGTTCTAGTGGAGAAAGTTCGATCGACTTTGGTGCATCTACAATCGGTTCAGGTTCTAGTGGAGAAAGTTCGATCGACTTTGGTGCATCTAAAATCGGTTCAGGTTCTAGTGGAGAAAGTTGGATCGACTTTGGTGCATCTACAATCGGTTCAGGTTCTAGTGGAGAAAGTTGGATCGACTTTGGTGCATCTACAATCGGTTCAGGTTCTAGTGGAGAAAGTTGGATCGACTTTGGTGCATCTAAAATCGGTTCAGGTTCTAGTGGAGAAAGCTCGATCGACTTTGGTGCATCTACAATCGGTTCTGATTCTGACTGAGAAAGTTGGATCGACTTTGGTGCATCTACAATCGGTTCTGGTTCTAGTGGAGAAAGTTCGATCGACTTTGGTGCATCTACAATCGGTTCTGGTTCTAGTGGAGAAAGCTCGATCGACTCTACTGTTTCGACAATCGGTTCTGGTTCTAGTGGAGAAAGCTCGATCGACTTTGGTGCATCTAAAATCGGTTCAGGTTCTAGTGGAGAAAGTTCGATCGACTTTGGTGCATCTACAATCGGTTCTGATTCTGGCGGAGAAAGTTCGATCGACTTTGGTGCATCTACAATCGGTTCTGATTCTGACTGAGAAAGTTCGATCGACTCTACTGTTTCGACAATGAGTAGATTTTCGACAATCGGTTCTGGCTGAGAAAGTTCGATCGACTCTTGTTTTTCTACAATTTCCAGAAAATCTGCCACTGGTTGCATTTCTGGTTCTAAATCGCTTATTTCCTCTGGTGTTTCTGCAACTGCTTGGGATTCTGGTTGAGAAGGTTGGCTCGACTCTACGGTTTCTACAACTTGCAGATTTTCGACTATCGGTTCTGGTTGAGGATGCTCGATCGACTCTTGCCTTTCAACAATAAGTAGATTTTCGACAACCGGTTCTGGTTGAGAAG